>JAFYUY010000079.1 GCA_017549405.1 Clostridia bacterium
GCCCACTCCCGTGAGAGCTTTCGAAAGTCCTGCCGATGCAGTAAGCCAGCCCGCATCACGTCCCATTATTTCAACAATGGTAACCGCGCGGGTCTTATATACCGCACAGTCGCGCATTATTTCCTGCATAGATGTTGCGATATATTTTGCAGCCGATCCGAATCCCGGTGTGTGGTCGGTGAGGACAAGGTCGTTGTCGATGGTCTTGGGCACTCCGATAAAGCGCATTTCCCGCTTTTCGGGGTGAGCCTTTGCATATGCGGTAAGACGCGCCACAGCATCCATGCTGTCGTTGCCACCGATGTAGAAAAAGTAGCTTATGTTGTATTTTTCAAATACCTCATAAAGAGCCTCGGCAGTTTCGTCGTCCTTTAATTTTTTGCGGCATGAGCCGAGAGCTGCAGCCGGTGTGTGGGAAAGAAGGGTAAGAGCTTTGTCATCCGAAGCCGAAAAGTATTCTTTAAGGTCGATGAGTTCCTCGGAAAGAAGACCTTCGATTCCGTTCTTCATTCCGTATATTTTTTCAATTCCGCCGTCAAGACAACCCATAATAACGCCCGCAAGCGTTGCGTTTATGGCAGCGGTGGGACCGCCTGACTGACCGATAACGGCATTTCCTTTAAGCTTGTTCAATGTAGTATTCCTTTCAAAGGGATTTGAATTGCTTTATTGCTGCCGCAACATCTGCAGCACCGAATACTGCAGAGCCTGCAACCAGCACGTTTGCTCCGTTCTCCACGGCAAGGTGTGCGTTTTCGGGGGTGATGCCGCCATCCACCTGAATGTCTGTGGAAACACCCTTAAGCTGCACCGCGTTGTATACCTGGTTTACGGAAGAAAGCGTGTCGGGGATAAGCTTCTGACCTCCGAATCCGGGTTCAACGGTCATAACAAGTATCATGTCCGCAACGCCTATAAAGGGTTCAAGCACGAATGCGGGGGTAGAGGGTTTTATGGCAATACCCGCCTTTTTGCCGCATCTTTTAATTTCGTCAATGACTGCCATCTGGTCGTTGCAGCTTTCGTAATGGAAAGTTATGATATCCGCACCGCATTCCGCAAATCTTTCAATATAGCGAATTGGGTCGGTTATCATAAGATGTACATCGAATATGAGGTTGGAATGCTTTCTCAAGGATGAGATAACGGGCATACCAAAGGAGATATTCGGAACGAAGTTTCCGTCCATAACGTCAAGATGAAGCATATCGCTTCCCGCATTTTCGATTTTTGCAACTTCGTTTTTGAGCTGAGAAAAATCGCTTGCAAGCAGAGATGGAGAAAGTTTTATCATGTTTTGCATGTCTCTTTTCTGATATTTTGATGATTTATTGAAAATAAGCGTTGAGATCTGCCCGGTAGCACATGGTGCTTTTACCACATAGAATACATTGTGCGTTTACAGAGCAATAAGATTCGTGCGGTACATGGCTTTAAGGATGTCAAAACCAAGGAATGCTACGGAAAAAAGAAGCCGCAGGCCGCACTTTATATAGAATGTGAGATTCAGCCGAGGGTATATTCAAGCCACTTTACGGCATAATCCACCCATGCGCTGACATGGTCGGTCTGCTTTGAGCGGTTTCCTCCGAGCACATCAGGTTCTGCGGTAGACAGACCGTGGGAACCCTCGGGGAATATGTGAACTTCAAAGGGGATCTTTGCCGCAGAAAGTGCGGTTGCCATTTTAAGAGTGTTTTCCACGGGAACACTTGCATCGGATGCGGTGTGCCACAGGAAGCAGGGGCAGGTTTTTTCGGAAACCTGCTTTTCTGTTGAATATGTAACCTTGTCGGAATCAAAATCCGGGGATGCGTTGAGAAGATTGCGGAAGGAACCCTCATGCCATTCTTTATCGGATGTGATAACGGGGTAGGAAAGGATGGCAGCATTGGGTTTGTTTTCGCCGTATTCGATGCCGGCATTTTCCTTAACAAAGTCCAGGTGCCACATGGTGGCAAGGGAGGAGGCAAGGTGACCGCCTGCGGAGAATCCGATTATTGCAATCTTATCGGGGTCGATGTTGTATTTTTCGGCATTACGGCGAATGATTGCCATTGCTTTTGATGCTTCAAGTAAAGGCTTGGGAAGACCTGTTTTTTTATCTGTTATTTTTTCGGGGGTCTTGCCGTGTGCAGTTACGGAATAATAAAGGGTAAAGGTATTGTATCCGTTAGCATAGAACTTGCGGGCAATGGGTTCAGCTTCGCGCTCGGAAACCATTCCGTAGCCGCCGCCGGGGATAACTAACATTGCTCTTCTTTTTTCTTTGTATTCCGCAGTGGGAAGAGAACAAAGGGCATCGAAATAACCCCAGTCGTCCTGTTCATTAAGGTATACTCTTTCCTGAAGGATAGCCATAATAAATTCTCCTTGGTAGTAGTTATATTTTTAAGCGTCGTAACGCTCGCCTTTTACCGAAAACTGTGCGGTAGCGCAGGTGAAATCGTTTACAAATGCTTCGAAAGATGCATAATCGTTTGCATCGCAGGCAAGGGAAAATACCACTTTTTCACCGAAATCGCAGGAATCCAGCTTTATGCTTCTTGCTTCGGCTTCTTTTTTTATCTTTTCATAATGGGTATAGTCCACGGTGAGGACAAATTCCGTAAACGGACGGAATTCACAAATCCCCGCGGCATCTATCGCCATTTTTGCCGCCTTTGCATATGCCCGCACAAGTCCGCCCGCACCAAGGAGTATTCCGCCGAAATATCTTGTTACGACAATGCACACTCCCGTTATTTCCTCGCGCTTTATGACCTCAAGCACGGGCATACCTGCGGTGCCCTGGGGCTCGCCGTCGTCTGAAAACCGGGCAATTTCAGTACCCTCAAGAATATATGCGTAAACATTGTGGGTGGCATCGGCATGCTTTTTCTTTATTTCTGAGATAAAGTCTTTTGCGTCCTGCTCACACGAGACGGGTGAAATGTATCCGATAAAGACGGATTTTTTCTCGGTAAATTCGGCACTTGTACGGCTTTTTACCGTTGCGAAACTCTTCATCGTCACACTCCTCCGATTATTATACATCTAATACTATACCACAAAACTTAAAAAAAGTAAAGGGGTATATTAAAAAAGTAGGCACAAAGGAAAATTCCCCTTGTGCCGAAATAGATTTTATGAAGTTTTACAGCATCTGCTCAAGATTTTTGCGGATCTCGGCAATAAAGTCTGCGGAATTTACCGCTTTCACGGTATATCCTTCGCTCACAAGACCCACAAGGTCCTTTGTCATAACACCGGAATCAAGCGTTTTGATGCACGCTTTTTCAAGCTTGTCGGCAAAGTCGCAAAGCTCGGGAAGCTCATCCAGCTCGCCGCGCTTTCTCAAAGCGCCCGACCATGCGTATATAGTTGCCATGGGGTTGGTGGATGTTTCCTCACCCTTGAGATAGCGGTAATAATGACGGGTAACGGTGCCGTGGGCAGCCTCGTATTCAAACTGACCGTCGGGGGAAACAAGCACAGAAGTCATCATTGCAAGGGAGCCGAAAGCGGTGGATACCATATCGCTCATAACATCACCGTCGTAGTTCTTGCACGCCCAGATATAGCCTCCGCGGCTTCTGATAACGCGTGCTACGGCGTCATCGATGAGGGTGTAGAAGTATTCAATGCCGAGCTCCTCGAATTTAGCCTTGTAATCGCGCTCGTAGATCTCTTCGAAAATAAGCTTGAAGGTCTGGTCGTATTTTTTGGAGATAGTGTCCTTTGTGGAGAACCAGAGATCCTGCTTTGTGTCAATAGCAAAGCGGAAACATGAGTGAGCAAAGGAAACGATGGAGGAATCCTTGTTGTACTGGCTTTGAAGAACTCCTGCACATTCAAAATCATAAACTGTTTCGCGGAAAGTTTCGTTGCCGTCCTTGTCGGTAAACACAAGCTCTGCTTTTCCTTCACCAGGCACACGGTATTCCGTTGCCTTGTAAACATCGCCGTAGGCATGACGGGCAATGGTTATGGGCTTTTCCCAGTTTTTAACAACGGGCTTTACGGAATCGATGATGATGGGGGTACGGAAAACAGTTCCGTCAAGAATTGCACGTATGGTGCCGTTGGGGCTCTTCCACATTTCGGAAAGATTGTATTCTTCCACACGCTGTTTGTTGGGAGTAATGGTGGCGCACTTTACTGCAACACCGTATTTCTTTGCCGCATACGCAGAGTCGTATGTGACCTTGTCCTTTGTCTTTTCGCGTTCTTCAAGACCGAGATCGTAATATTCGGTCTTAAGATCCACAAAGGGGAGCAAAAGCTCGTCCTTTATCATTTTCCAAAGGATCCTTGTCATTTCGTCGCCGTCCATCTCAACGAGCGGCGTTTTCATTTGTATCTTAGCCATGATGTATCTCCTGTTTTGTATTTATAATGAAGTATTATTCGCCTTTGGTATATCCAAGCAATCCGCCCGCCTTGAGAATTGCTTTCTGACGGTCGGTAAAGCTGCAGTTGAGTTTTACGGATATATTTTTTGTTTTGTTGTTAAGGGTGATGTTTCCGCTGTCCATTCCGGCAAAAATGTCGCTCATGCAAAGTTCATCACCCTGAGCGAGCTTGTCGTAATCCTCGGGATTTTCAAAGGTAAGAGGCATAATACCTGCGTTTATGAGGTTCGCAGCATGAATTCTTGCAAACGATTTTGCAATCACAGCACGCACACCGAGGTAAAGGGGAACAAGTGCCGCGTGTTCACGGGATGAACCCTGACCGTAGTTTGTGCCGCCCACAACAAAGCTTTGTCCCGCTGCCTTTGCGTTTTCGGGGAACTGCTCGTCGCATACACCGAAGCAGAACCTGGAAAGATAGGGAATGTTGGAACGGTAGGGGAGTATCTTTGCGCCCGCAGGCATAATGTGGTCGGTGGTAATGTTGTCGCCCACCTTAAGTACAAGCTTTGCGGATATTTCGTCTGTTACGGGATGTGAATCGGGGAAGGGCTTTATGTTGGGACCGCGCTTCACTTCAAGGCTTGCAGCGTCGTCGGCATTTGCAGGCTCAATTACAGCGCTGTCGTCGATCGCATATTTTTCAGGAATGGTTACGACGGGTGCTTCACCAAGCTTTCTCGGGTCGGTTATTTTTCCGAATACTGCTGCCGCAACTGCGGTCTCGGGAGAAACAAGGTAAACATTTCCGTCTTTGGTACCGCTGCGTCCCTGGAAATTGCGGTTGAAGGTACGAAGGCTCACACCTGCGGAGTTGGGCGAAAATCCCATGCCGATGCAGGGACCGCACGCACATTCAAGAAGTCTTGCGCCCGAAGCGAGAATATCTCCCAGAGCACCGCTTGATGCAAGCATGGAAAGAACCTGCTTTGAACCGGGGGATACGGAAAGGCTTACGGACGGGCAGATGGTTTTGCCCTTTAAAAGTGCTGCCACTTTGAGCATATCGGAAAGGGAGGAATTCGTGCAGGAGCCTATGCACACCTGATCAACGGGAGTGCCTTCTATCTCGCTTACCTTAACAACATTGTCGGGGCTGTGGGGGCATGCGATAAGGGGTTCAAGTGTGGAAAGGTCAATATCTATGATTTTGTCGTAATGTGCATCGGGGTCGCTTTCAAGAGGCACATAATCAGCACCTCTGCCCTGGGCTTCGAGGAAAGCTTTTGTTATTTCGTCAGAGGGGAATATGGATGTGGTAGCACCAAGCTCCGTGCCCATGTTTGTAATAGTGGCACGCTCGGGTACGGAAAGGGTCTTTATACCTTCACCGCCCCATTCAATAATGGCACCCACGCCGCCTTTTACTGAAAGTATGCGGAGTATTTCAAGGCTCACATCCTTTGCAGTAACAAATCCGCGGAGCTTGCCCGTAAGATTCACTTTATACATTTTTGGCATGGTGATGTAATAAGCACCGCCGCCCATGGCAACTGCCACGTCAAGACCGCCCGCACCCATGGCAAGCATGCCGATTCCGCCGCCTGTGGGAGTGTGGCTGTCGGAACCGATAAGAGTTTTTCCGGGAATGCCGAAGCGTTCAAGGTGAACCTGATGGCATATGCCGTTACCGGGACGGGAGAACCATATGCCGTGCTTTTTTGCAACGCTTTGAATATATATATGGTCATCGGCATTTTCAAAGCCGCACTGCAGAGTGTTGTGATCGATATATGCTACGGAACGTTCTGTCTTTACTCTGTCGATGCCGATGGCTTCAAATTCAAGGTAGCCATGGTGCCTGTGGCATCCTGGGTAAGTGTCTGGTCGATCTTCAGGGCGATCTCTGTGCCGGGAGTCATGTCGCCTTCCACAATATGATTTTTGATGATTTTCTGAGCTATCGTAAGACCCATTGTTTTTTGCTCCTTTTATTCGTTAAAGCTGTTTATTATATTTTTGTGCGCGTTTTCTATGTGCTGTGCCGTAAGTTTTTCGGCAAGATTGCCGTCGTGATTTTCAAGTGCGGTATATATTTCGCGGTGTTCCTTTGCTGCCTGTGCGGCACGAGTCGGATTCTGCACGGAAAGCTTGCGGTATTTGCGTATTCTGCGGTGAAGCGATGAAAGCACCGAGGAATATATATCGCTGCCGCAAACGGCATATATGGTTTCGTGAAATTCGCTGTCGGTATCTTTTATTTTGTCCGAAAGACCTTTTTGCGTATAAAACTCGTGAAGTTCTATAATTTCTTTAAGACTTGCGAGTTCTTCATCTGTTATTTTTTTTGCACATTTTTTAGCGGCAAGACCTTCAAGACGCCCGCGTATTTCGTATATGTCTTCGAGATCCTGCATATCAACGCCGAGTATTTCCGCGCCTTTTGTGGTTATTCTTATAAGACCTTCCTGTTCAAGCCTTCGTATGGCTTCGCGCACTGGGGTGCGGCTGACGCCGAAAAGCTTTGAAAGGGTACATTCGGTGTATGTATCTCCGGGACGGAATTTTCCCGAGAGTATATCATTTTCAATACGTTCAAAAACGCTGTCGGCAAGGGAAACAAATTTAAGCTCGCCCGAGCCTTGAGGAGATGTTGTCATGCCCTCACCGCTTTCAAAGCTCTCCACCCGAAAGCTCTGTAACCATCTGTTCAAGCTCGTGGGTTGAAATTGCGTTCTGTCTGCCGTTGTCGTATTCGGAATCTACCCAGTCCTTAATGGTTACTACCATGTTGGAGCGTTTGTCGATCTCCTTCGGAGTGCCAATAAGGTTATAGTGCTGATTGATCCAGTAGGCAATGCCTGCAAGTCCCGAGGTCTTGGTTATCATAACGGTAGCGGGACGGTTGAGAATGGTTTCGGTATCGAAAATGTTGTATATTTCCTGATCTTTAAGGAGCCCGTCAGCATGGATGCCGGCACGGGTAACGTTAAAGTTTTCGCCCACAAATGGAGTCATGGGAGGGATCTTATATCCCATTTCCTTTGAGAAGTATTCAGCGATCTCGGTGATTACCGTGGGATCCATTCCGTCGAATGTTCCGCGGAGGGATGCGTATTCAAATACCATGGCTTCAAGCGGAATATTGCCCGTGCGCTCGCCAATACCAAGCAGCGAACAGTTTACGGCAGATGCACCGTAAAGCCATGCGGTAGATGCGTTTGCCACAGCCTTGTAAAAGTCGTTGTGACCGTGCCATTCAAGATTTTCGCTCGGCACATCGGAATAGTGCTGAAGACCGTAGATTATGCCGGCAACGCTTCGGGGAAGAGCAACTTCCGTATAGGGTACTCCGTAACCCATGGTGTCGCACGCACGGATCTTAACGGGCATATTGGCTTTTACCGAAAGCTCGTGTATGGCATTTACGAAGGGAACAACAAAGCCGTAAAAGTCAGCTCTTGTTATATCTTCAAGGTGGCAGCGCGGAATAACACCCGCTTCAAAAGCATCGGAAATAGTGGCAAGATAATGGTCCATTGCCTGCTTTCTTGTCATCTTGAGCTTTTTGAAGATGTGATAGTCGGAGCAGGAAACGAGAATACCGGTTTCCTTAATGCCGATATCTCTTACCAGTTTGAAGTCCTCGCGGCTTGCGCGTATCCACGTGGTGATCTCGGGGAACTGCAGTCCCAGCTCGCGGCACTTTTCAAGAGCTTCGCGGTCCTTTTTGCTGTATATAAAGAATTCTGTCTGGCGGATTATACCGTTGGGACCGCCAAGGCGGGAAAGGAATTTGTAAAGCTGAACGATCTGATCTATCGTATAGGGTTCCACGGACTGCTGACCGTCACGCATGGTGGTGTCGGTTATCCAGATCTTTTCGGGCATATTCATAGGGGTACGGCGATGATTGAAGGGAACCTTCGGCACTTCGCTGTAGGAATAAACATCACGCCACAGATTGGGTTCTGCCACATCCTGGAGCTGATATTTGTATGATTTCTGTTCAAGCAGGTTTGTTTTCTTTGAAATTTCGAGCATAGGTCTCTCCTTTGAAAAATTGTTTTAAAAAAACAATGCTGTATAATTGTATACAATTATACAACCATACAGCTCGTTTGTCAAGTACTATATTCAATATTTTGTGTGTGCATTAAAATATGTATTATACGCAAAAGAATCTGCTCAAAGTATCCATATGGATGGGTCGCGGCGGGAGGAACTTCTGCTGTTTTTCACCACATCTTCAAGGGTCTGGGAGTTTATGTAGTCGTTCACGACCTTTTCAAGACCGCGCCAGAATTCTGAAGCGTTACACTCGCGGTATCTTTCGCACTGTTCGCCCTTGGTGCAGGGGGCAGTGCAAAGCTCTCCCTCGGAAACACGCAATATTTCGCTTATGCGGTATTCATTCGGATTCCGTGAAAGCTTATACCC
>JAFYUY010000080.1 GCA_017549405.1 Clostridia bacterium
AATGGTATTATTTTAATATAGCTTTTCGGCCCGTCGTTGAAAAAAGCGGCGGGCTTTTTGCCGAAATTCTCCAAAGTGTATTCCGCTGTTATATAGTCGCACTCAAAAATAACATTATGCGGTGCATCTTCCTGCGAATTCAGTGCCTTTACAACGGAAAATCTGTCATCCATGTTCAAAAAAGTCATGGAATCCCCGCCAAATTCAACGGAAACGGAGGGGGAAAACTCCCCTTTCAGCTTTTCGCACACAAACTGTGCAATATCACCGCTTTCCGCATCGTTGCGCAAAACACCGCGCAGATCAATAAAGATCCCGGCGGGAACCGAAAACGGCTCTGTCGGTATATAAAGTCTGCCGTATGCTCCGCAAGCTTTGTCGCTGCAAGAGCAGGCGTCCGTGCATTTTTCCTCAGTAATATACACTCTGTCCCCGGTGCAAATCGTATTTTTCCCGAGAAGTGCGGAAAGTATCTTCTGTGTCTGTGTCATTTTAATCTCCCGTTTCAACTATAAGTGCCGTTCCCTCTTCCACGGTAATATGCCCGTCACCTTCTGTTCGCAGTTCGTTTGAAATGCTTAAAAACCTGCTCCTTTCAAGAGTCGCGGCATCAAGCGGATAATAAAATCCGTCCATCTTTACTCCGTGAAGAGTCTTATCCAAAGGGATAAGGGAAACATACTTGCGGCCTCCGTGCTTTACTACATTTTGACGCTTTGCAAGATAGGCAAGGTTTTTTCCGTCGGTAACGAAAGCCTCCGCTCCGCGAGCACGTATGTGCTCCAAGAGATACACTATGGCAAGGGTGTGGTCAAGACGTCCGCCAAGTCCGCACACAAGTATTATTTCGAGGCACCCATGCTCCAGTGCCGTATCTACCGCAAGGGCAGTATCGGTATCGTCCTTTTCGGGTGGGAATGACAAAAATTCCGCATTCGGAAAATTTTCAAGGCTCTCTTTTTTGTCAAAGGAATCCATATCGCCAAGGACTATGTGTGGCGATATTTTTTTGACCCTTTCGCAAAACTGCAAAAGTGCGGAACATCCCGAATCTGCGGCTATTACAAGGTCATCGTCATCGGGAATAAGTGTCATTTTTTCGGGGCAGAATCCTACTCCCCCCGTGAATATAAAAGCACGGTGATACTTTTTTTCAGTCCCATTCATTTTTGTTTTTCAGCTCCTCGAAAAGAAGTTTGTAGCTATCGTGACGGCTCCTTGCAACTACTCCGTCCTCTATGGCGGAAATGACCCCGCATCCATCCTCGCACACATGGGTACAATCGGTATATCTGCATGAAAAAGAGTGCTTTTCAAGGTCAGGGAACGCGCCGGTCAAACAGTCTTTTGGTATCATATTATATTGCGCGATCTCAAGCATGGAAAAACCCGGTGTGTCGGCTATGTAGGAATCTTCGCAAAGCTTAAAAAGCTCGGTCTTTCGCGTGGTGTGCTTTCCGCGTTGTATCTTTTCGCTTAAGTCTCCCGTTTCAAGGGAAAGCTTAAATTCGGGGAAAACCGCATTTATCGTGCTGGATTTTCCAACACCCGAGGCTCCCGCAAAAAAGCATACCTTGCCCCGAACTGCATCTCGGATATACTGAGTTTTTTCGGCATAGTCATCGGCAAACTCGGCAGAAAACTGCACGGTATCATATCCCGAAAGGCTGTAAAGCTCACACAGCTCCCGCGCTCTTTGGGGATCCACATCCGTTTTATTTACGATCATCAGCACATCGATACCGTTGTGAGATGCAACGGCAAGCATTTTATCGATGAGAAAAAGATCGGGGTCGGGTCTTGCTGCCGCAACAACAAAAAGAATAAGGTCAATATTTGCGCTTGCAGGACGGATGAGCGAATTTTTTCTTTCGCAAATCGAGGTTATAAAACCCGTTCCGTCCTTCTGCCGTTCAAATTCTATAATATCACCGGGCAAAGGCTTTATGCCGTCACGGCGAAAACTACCCTTTGCTCTGCAATTTATTATTTCACCGCAAGCCTTGCCGCAACCCATTATTTCTGCGGCATAAAGTCCGCCCACGCCCTTTATTATTCGTGCTTTTTCGGTCAATGTTTCTTTCCTCTTTCGGATAAGTTTCACACACTGTCAAACTTCGGATTCTTCGAAGTTTTCTTCCGTTGTGATATCTTTTTGCTCGGTTTCCTCGATTTTTTCATTTTCGTTGAGATCAGCCGAATCAGAGTCCTGTGCTCCTCTTTCACCATCTGTATTTTCCGAAATATCTTCGGTTTTATCTTCATCATTTCCGTCATCGGGAGCATGAGGCAAAACAGCGGGGCCTCTGCTTAAGGTGAGAGAAATGGAAGTGATCTTTTCGGGAACGGATTGTCCCTCTTCGATGGAAGAAGATATAACAGTATTTGCAGGCTCGTCGGAATCCTTATAGATGATCTCACCTATACTTATACCCACCTGCTGAAGCTCTTTCTTTGCCTGCTCTGCATCAAGGCCTATGATAGAAGGAACCTTTACAGACTTGATCTGTGCGCCGCTGCTGACATAAAGAGTAACTGTGCTGCCAACGGCAACAGTTTCCCCTGCCGCAGGTTCGGTTTCTATAACAAAGCCTTCAATGATCGCGTTATCGGGTTTTGTAACCGTTTCACATATAAGTCCCAGCTTCGAAAGCTGTATCTTTGCAAGTCTTGCTTCGGTGTTGGAATAATCGTCCACGGGCACCTTTCCGGGCTCAGAATTTACAGTTACTGTGATAGAGCACATGCTGTTGGGGTTGCTGAGCTTTCTCGTGCTTCCGCCGTCGGGATTTTGTTCGATTATCTCGCCTACAGACTTATCGGGGTCATATTTACCGTATTCGGCAGTAACTTCAAATCTATCGTCACGAAGGTCGAGAACAAGCTCTTCGGAATACTTTTTGCCCACAAGCTCGGGAATACGTATATCCGTACCCGTATCCGTAAGCTGAGTTTTATAGAATTTCATGCCGATATTTGCCGCAGTAACAGCCGCCACCAAAAAGAATGCGATTGTAACACCGGCAATAACGGGAAGAAACGACGAAGATCTTTTTTCTCCCGCTCTTTTGTTTTTGCCTGAAGAAGATCGGTCTGCAAAAAGAGTGGTGGGATCCTGAGACAGAAGAGAGATCGCCTTATCCATGGCTCCGCAGGACGAAAACCGCTCATCGGGTTCCTTATTCATTGCTTTGAGTATTATCTGCTCAAGTCCGCGCGGAAGCGACGGATTCTTTGCCGTTGGCGGCTCGGGATTATCCTGCACCTGCATCATAGCGACCGCCATAGGACTTTCCGCCACAAACGGAAGGACTCCCGTTGTCATCTCATAAAGCATTATTCCCACGGAATAAATGTCGGAATAAAATCCCACATTTTTTCCGCTTGCCTGTTCGGGGCTGATATAATCCACCGTTCCGATGGCTTTATCGGTCATGGTTATGGATTCGGAATTTATCATTTTTGCAATGCCGAAATCCATGACCTTTATCGTTCCCTCTCGGGTTATCATAATATTCTGCGGCTTCACATCACGATGGATAATGCCCACGGAATGAGCGTGTCCCAGCGCCTTTAATATCTGTGAGATATAATATACCGCTTCATTCCAGTCAAGTACTTTTTTGTAATCGATATATTCTTTTAAGGTAATGCCTTCCACATATTCCATGGCAATGTAATGAATGTCTTTTTCAAATCCCACGTCATATATTCCCACAATGTTTTTGTGGCACAGCATGGAAACCGCCTTTGATTCATTCATAAAGCGTTTTACGGCTTTTTCGTCATGGTTGAATTCTTCGTTGAGTATTTTGATGGAAACAGTCTCTCCGCTCGCTATGACCGAAGCTTTGAAAACATATGCCATTCCGCCTATGCCCAAAAGCTCTTTTATGAGATATTTTCCGTTAAGAGTTTTTCCGATATATTGCTCGTAGCGTTCCATAAAAACCTCCGAAATCAGTTTTTAACAAGTATGGCAGTGATATTATCGGCACCGCCCGCAGCATTTGCTTTGTCGATAAGACTTTCCACCGCAGTCTTTGCCGAATCGGCTTCTCGCACAGTTTTATCTATCTCGGTTTCGGACACAAAATTCGAAAGGCCGTCGGAACACAAAAGAAAGCTCTTTCTGTCGGGATATATCTTAAAGAAATCCGGCCTCACTTCCCTGTCGGTACCCACAGCACGCATAATGACATTTTTATTTGGGTGCGTGCGCGCCTGCTCTTCGGTTATCTGACCTTTATCCACAAGGGTCTGCACATATGAATGGTCATGGGTAAGGCGGCACATTCCGTCTTCGGCAATTACGTAAAGCCTTGAATCTCCCACATTTGCAATATATACAGTGTTATGAAACACCACCATTGCCACAAGAGTCGTACCCATTCCGCGAAGATCGGCATCTTTATTTGCCGCATCATACACAGCAGTGTTAGCGCATTTTACAGCATACGAAAGAATGCTTTCGGTAGTATCTGCGGGCAGATTTTCCGAAATTATATTGCGCATTCCCACTGAAAGCTCAGTTTTAAATGTTTCAATGGCAAGCGAGCTTGCAATGCTTCCGCCATTGGCTCCTCCCATACCGTCACACACCACAGCAAGAAAATACTGCTCGTCTGTATCGGGAAGAGTTATAAAGTCAGCAAAAAAGCTGTCCTGATTGCTGTCCCTTACAGCCCCGATGTCTGTTTTGCCGAAAAATTGCATTGTCTTTTCCTGTTGTCCGAGGGACAAATCCTTTCTTTAAAGATGATCTGCGATGGCTTTTTCGTCCTCGCTGATTTTTGATGCTCTAAGCTGTCCGCACGAAGCATCGATATCGGATCCGAGTCTTCGTCTAACCGTTGCGGTAAAACCGCGTTTTTCGAGAATTGAAATGAATTTTTGTATGGACTCCTTCCCGCTCTTGCGGTAATCACGCCCATCAACGGTATTAAGCGGTATAAAATTTATATGACAGAGCATACCCGATAAAAGACTGCACAGTCTTTTTGCATCCTCCTCGGTGTCATTCTGTCCTTCTATCATGGTGTATTCAAACGATATTCTTCTTCCGCCATCGGCAATATATTTGCGGCAGGCATCAAGAAGCTCATCGAGGGAATATTTTTTTGCAATGGGCATAAGATGCGCCCTTGCCTCCTGGGAAGTACTGTGAAGAGATATGGAAAGGGTGATCGGGAGATTCCTTTTTGAAAGCTCCAATATTCTCGGCACTATTCCACAAGTGGAAAGTGAAATGTGACGGTAGCCTATGCACAGCCCGTCCGGATGATTTACAAGCTCCAAAAATTTTATCACATTGTCATAATTGTCAAGCGGCTCGCCTATTCCCATCATCACGATATTGGATACCCGCTCGCCCGTATCCCGCGAGGCTGCAATAACCTGCCCCAGCATTTCAGACGGGGTAAGATTACGCGTAAAACCCGCAATGGTTGAAGCGCAAAAACGACACCCCATGCGGCATCCCGCCTGCGAAGATATGCAAACGGTGTTCCCGTGCTCATAGCGCATAAATACACTTTCTATACATTCTCCGTCGTGGAGTCTGAAAAGGTATTTTACCGTTCCGTCAATTTTTGAAACAAGCTTTTTTTCAATTTGCGGCAAAGCAATATAAAAGCATTCGGAAAGCACGGTGCGTATGTTTTTTGATATGTTGGTCATTTCGTCAAAGGAGGAAACACCCGATGTCAGCCAGGCGAATATCTGCTTTGCGCGGAATTTTTCGATCTTAAGCCCACGTTCGGAGAAAACATTCGCCAATGTTTCGGAAAGCTCGTCGGGGGTAAGACTTGAAATGTCGATCTTATTCATGGTCATATTCACCAAAATCATTCTTTGATTATTTTTGCAATGAAAAATCCGTCAGTATTATGCTCAAACGGGAAAATGGTTGCCATTCCGCATTTTTGGTCAATTATTATATCTTCGGAAAGACGGTATCCTTTATTTTTTTCAAGGAAAGCATTTACAATATCTTCGTTTTCTTTTTTGTTGAGGGTACAGGTGGAATAAATAAGTGTCCCTCCGGGTTTGAGATATCTTACCGCAGAACTAAGTATTGCGCTTTGTATTTCAGGAAGTCTTTCTGCCTCGCAAAAAGGTTTATAGCGTATATCGGGTTTCTTCGCAATAACA
This sequence comes from Clostridia bacterium, assembly GCA_017549405.1. Lineage (GTDB taxonomy): Bacteria > Bacillota > Clostridia > Oscillospirales > CAG-382 > UMGS1052. The sequence goes on from JAFYUY010000080.1 coordinate 6,154, forward strand.
CCAAGCCCCGAGCACGGAACATCGCATATTACGGCATCAGCCTTGCCAAGAAGCTCAGGCACACATTCTCGTCCATCCTGAGCACGAGTTTTTATACTTGTTATTCCGAGTCTTTCGGCACCATTCACCACAAGGCTCATTTTGTTTTCGTGAAGGTCAAAAGAATATATATCTGCGCAGTTTTCAAGATTTATTGCCGCCGAAAAGCTTTTGCCGCCGGGACATGAGCACACATCGATCACCGTCCCGCCTGCGGGAACTGTATTGCGGTTTATGAGAGATGATGCCAGCTGTGAAGCCTCATCCTGGACAAAAAAGAGTCCGTCGGAAAATCCGTAAAGCTCCTCCACGGGGAATGAACCCGAAAGGCATATTGCACTGTCTGCAACATCTGACGGAGATGCAATGGCGCCAAGAGCCGCAAGCATTTTCTCACGCGTGGTCTTTAAGGTGTTTACACGCAAGGTGACAGACGGTGTTGCCGCGGCAAAATGGGCGGCAATCTTCACGGCATTCTGCTTTCCGTAGGATTCCTGCCAGCAGGAAAGGATATCTTCCGGGATACTTGAGATCACGGATATTCCCCTTAAACCTTTTTCTGCACGCATTGCTTCGAAAAGCTTTTCTTTTCCTCTCGATGCATTGCGCAACACAGCATTTACATATCCGACAGAGCTTTTTGGGCAATAGCGCTTGGCAAGCTCCACGGATTCGTTAACAGCCGCAGAATCCGGCACCTTATCCATAAAGAGTATCTGGTAAATACCGGTGCGCAAAAGACACATTACCATATTGTCCATTTTTTCGGGCTTTACCGAAGAAAGCTTTGTTATGCAATAATCAATGGTAAGCATTTTTTCTACCGTGCCGTAAAAAAGTGCGGTGAAAAAGCTCTTGTCAAGCCCCTCGAACTTATATTTTTTTATTACCGAGGATAATTCTAAGTTTGTGTAACGCCCGTTGCCGATACAGGAATTGACCGACAAAAGAGCCGCTTGTCTTGGTGTCAAAATCTTTCCTCCGTTAAAAGGGTTAACGTCTGCGGTTGTTGTTTACTATAGCTAAAATGCGTAAAAGATTTAAAAGCGATACTGCAAGTGCTGCAACATATGTGAGTGCTGCTGCACGCAGGGTCTTTCTTGCAGCTGCAAGCTCATTATCGTGAAGATATGCGGTATTTTCAAGTGCCACCATGGCACGTGCACTTGCGTTGAATTCGCAGGGGAGAGTTACAAGCTGGAATACCGTTGCAAGGGAGAAAAATATAACTCCCAAAGATGCCAGCGGATAAAAGCTGAGTATTATTCCAAGCAATATAAGCGGCCACGCAAGGTTTGAGCCTATCTGGCACATAGGAATGATCGCCGTGCGCACCTGAATGGGAAAATAGTTCTGCGCGTGCTGAACAGCATGCCCCGCCTCGTGTGCGGCAACTCCCACTGCCGATGCGGATGAACTTCCGTAAACATCATCGGAAAGGCGGATCACATTTGCTTTCGGATCGTAGTGGTCGGAAAGGCTTCCGCTCACACGCTCGATCCTCACACCGTAAAGACCGTTGCTGTCAAGTATCTTTCTTGCAGCTTCAGCGCCCGTAAGTCCCGATGAGAGGTAAAGCTTTGAATATTTTGAAAAAGTCGATTTTACGTTTATCTGCGCCCATACCGAAAAAAGCATGGCGGCAATAAGAAGCAGGTAAATAGATGATTGATCCATAAAATTTCCTTTCTTAAAAATGTAACTTTTATGAAAAAATACTATCGGGTGTTATCTTTCTTCCGTTGATGAGATCTTTAACCGAAAGGGCTTTTGAGCCTTCAGGCTTTATGGTCCGTACCTTAACGGCTTTCTTACCGCAGGCAATAACCACACCGTCGGCATCAAGCTTTACTATACTTCCGGGAACTTTTTCACCGCAATACTCCTCAACAGTGCTGTCGTAAAGCTTTGCGGGTTCACCGTCAAGAAAAGCATGTGCCGCAGGAAAAGGTGACATTCCCCGTATCTTGTTGTGAACGCATAAAGCATCAAGTGAAAAATCTATTTTGCGTTCTTCTTTTTCAATTTTTGCGGCATGTGTTGCCAAGGCATCGTCCTGGGGGACACGCGGAGCAATACCGTTTTCTATATCGTCAAGAGTCTTTATGAGAAGCTTTGCTCCCGTATCGGCAAGTCTGTCCCAAACGGAACCCACGGTCTCGTTCTGACCGATGGAGATGCTTTCGGAATATATCATGTCGCCCGTATCAAGTCCCTTTGCCATATACATGGTGGTAACGCCCGTCACCGACTTTCCGTCAAGCACGGCACGTTGAATGGGAGCGGCACCGCGGTATTCGGGAAGAAGAGAACCGTGGACGTTTACACATCCGAATTTTGGAAAGTTAAGAACATATTCAGGCAAAAGCTTTCCGTATGCCACAACGACTATTATATCGGGGCAAAGCTCGGAAAGAAGCTCGGATATTGCACCGTCCTTTAAAGTTTGCGGCTGAAAAACAGGGAATCCGAATTCCAGCGCACATTCTTTTACTTCGGAAAAGGTCACCTTCATTCCGCGTCCCTTCATTTTGTCTTCGCCAGTTATCACTCCCACCACATTTTCACCGTTTTTTGCAAGGGCCCGCAGGGAGCATTCGGCAAAATCGGGAGTTCCCATAAAAAGAATTCTGAGTTTACTCATATTATTGTGCCTCCGGGGTGACTTTATGCTTATTCCACATCATCGGGATCGAGCATTTCAAGCACCGAATCAATGTAAAGGATACCATCAAGATGGTCATTTTCATGGCAAAGGCATCTGCCGTAAAGAGCAGACCCCGTATAGGTAAAAGTCTTTCCGTTTCTGTCGGTAGCTTCTACGGTAACGGTCATGGGACGGGAGGTTACTCCGTACTTTCCGGGAACGGAAAGGCAACCCTCAACTTCCTCCTGATGACCCTTTGTTTCAATTATTCTGGGGTTTATAAATTCTATTATTTCGTGCTGATCTTCGCCTGCTCCGGCATCAATGATAAAGATCCTGCGCAGAATTCCCACCTGCGGTGCGGCAAGACCCACACCGTTTGCCTTGATGAGAGTATCTCGCATATCATCAAGCAAAGTGAGTATCTTGGGGGTTATCTCCGTTACCTCACGGCATTTTTTACGGAGAATATCGTCTCCTTCTTCAACTATCTTAAGAATTGCCATTGTAATTACCTCCGAATCATGTCACAGCGACATAGGGTTCACATCAACGGAAAGGGAAACTCCCGATTCCGGCATTGCAAACTCGCAGAACAGCTTTTTGAAAAGCTCCCGCGTTATCTTGTCGTTGCGGCATTTTATTATGTATCTTAATCTGTATTTTCCGTTCAGCTTATATACCGCCGCCTCGAAAGGTCCGAAAACAATAAGCCGCACGGTCTTATATTGCGTTTTTGCCATAAGATCCAGCCTTTTGCCAAATTCTTCGGCAATATTTTTTACCGTCTGTTCGTTTTCACCCGAAAACACAAAGGTCATTATATCACAAAAAGGTGGAAAGACCGAAGCGCGGCGCAACTGTATTTCTTCGTTGTAGAAGCTGTCGTAATCCTGCGCTGCCGCAAGCTTCAGCGTTGTGTTATCCGGGGAATAGGTCTGTATCACTGCACGGCCCTTCTTATCTCCCCTGCCGGCACGTCCAAGCACCTGAGTTATCATGGAAAAGGTCTTCTCGTTGGCGCGGAAATCGTTCAGATAAAGGGAATTGTCGGCAAGTATTACCGCTGCAAGAGTGACATTTTTAAAATCATGTCCCTTTGTCACCATTTGCGTTCCCAAAAGAACATCCGCCTTTCCCTCACGGAATTCCGAAAGTATATCGCTGTGGGAGGTCTTTCCCGTGGTGGTATCGGTATCCATGCGCAAAAACTTTGCGCCGGGGTAGAATTTTTGAAGGTTTTCCTCAAGGGTCTGCGTTCCGCTACCTAAATACGCAATGTGTTCACTTGAACACGACGGGCAGATTTTTGGCGCGTCTGCGGAAAATCCGCAGTAATGGCACACCATCTTTCCGTTTTGCCTTCTTCCTGACTGCGAATATTTATGGAATGTGAGAGCGACCGAGCAGTTGGGGCAAGTCATGGGGAGTCCGCACGAGCGGCACGTCAGCATGGAATGATATCCTCTGCGATTGATGAAAAGAATGCTCTGTTCACCCTTTGCAAGGTTCTCTTTAAGCTCTGCATCAAGGGTCTTTCCAATCATGCATGGAACCGCACCCTCACCGCAGTCTCCGATATATGCGGGCTCCGACTTCATGTCATGGATCACAACATCGGGAAGAGTTGCCGTGCCGTAGCGGTTTTTCATGGGGACAAGAGTATATCGCCCCTCTTTTGCGCGGTAAAAACTTTCTACCGATGGTGTTGCCGACGCAAGAAGCATAAGTGCGTTGCTCTTTGCGCAACGGAAACGTGCGATGTCCCGGGCGTGATATTTTGGGGACATATCGGACTTGAAAGAGCTTTCCTGCTCCTCGTCCATAACTATAAGACCTAAATTCAGCACAGGCGCAAAGACCGCAGAACGCGTGCCGATTACTATATCCGCCTCACCCGAGGCAATTCGTTTCCACGCATCCGCCTTTTCACCGACAGAAAGAGCAGAGTGAAGCACGGCTATGCGGTCTCTGTAGCGTCCCGCAAAAATCGAAATATTCTGACTTGTCAGCGCGATCTCGGGTACAAGGTATATTACCCCGCGCCCGCTTTCAATTACGGAATCTATAAGCTTTAATATAACATTTGTTTTTCCGCTTCCCGTAACCCCGTAAAGGAGCGCTGCTTTGGGAAGACCGCTTGAATAAAGCCCAAAAAGAGTATCGTATGCGCTTTGCTGTTCATCGGAAAGCCGAAAGTCTTTTGACGGTGGGATATCCTCAAGCTTATATGGGGATCTGTAATCCTTTACCGCAAGATTTTCCACAGCTCCTTTTTTCTTTAATTCACGGATAACGGACTCACCGCATCCGCAAAGCTCAGTCAGCTCCTCCAGCGGGTTTGTTCCGCCGCATTCAAGCAGAATTTTTAAAGCGGTCAGTTGTTTTGGTGTAAAGAGCCGCGTGCCGTCGGAAAGCATTTCTGAAAGCTCGTCAGCAGATAAAAGAAGCTTTACATAACGGCTGGTTTTGGTGTTTTCGTGAAAGCTCGCATCTGTCTTTTTTTCGACATATCCGAGTTTTATAAGAGCTGAGGTGCACATTTTTGCACCCTTTCCGAACTGCTCGGCAAGCTGTGCGGCACTTACCCGTTCGTGCCCCGAAATATAACTCAGAATATCACATGCGGCATCGTTGAGTCCGGAATATATTTCCTCGCTGAGCTTAATGCCCTTCCTCACCGCGAAATAATCATTGGTTTTGACGGAAATTCCCGCAGGCATAACAGCTCTGACAGCCTCTCCGAAGGTGCAGTAGCATATATCGCGGATATAGGAGCAAAGCTCTAAAAGATCGGGCTTTAAATAAAAATTGCTGTCGGGAATATCAAAAACGGGTTTTACCTTTTCATATTCACACGTTGCGGATATCGAAACTATTATGGCGGTCTTCGAAAGGTTTCCGCCGCCAAACGGCACCACGGCAAGCTTACCGGGGCAGGCTTTTCCGTAAAGTCTTTCGGGAAGCAGATATTCGTAAACACGGTCGGTTTTGAAAACCGAATCAAGGATATATACGCCAACGTATTTCGCCATAATTCTGCCTCCTTTTTTGTAATATATGTGCCTTTTAGAGTAAATCGGGCACTCTTTGAAAACCTCTTAAAAAAGACATTTAAGGCTGCAAGAAAAATTTTTCTTTTGAAAAATTCTCCGTTACAACCTTTTGCCGCCATATTTGTGAAGATTTATCAGCCGTCAATGCCTTCGATACCGTTAAGACCCGCATTGAGTGCACGGTCAAGGGTGTCGTTATCCAGTTTTATATCTCCGGAATGAAGCTTGTTTATAGCGATCTTGACGGATTTATTTTCAAGCGATTCCTTTTTTGTAACAATGCCGTTATCACTTATTTCGTTTTCGTCATCGCCCATGGCACCTGTAACGTTGGTAATGTAACGTGCGCTTTTAGCAGCGGCAATAACAAGAATATAGCGGTTAAATTTTCCGTTTGTAAGTTCGTCAATAGACGGTTTTACCATGATAAAAATCTCCTTTTGATATATGTGTTTTATTTATTTTGCGTAAAAATACGTTTTAAGCTGATCGTACTGGCGTGCAGGTGTTAAGGATGCAGCACGCACTGCGGCAAAGAAATCCTCGACCGCCTTATCCTGTTCTCCCCTGCGATTGAATATTACATAATCGTAAAGCAATGCCGATGGGATCTCGCGGTCTGCAATGGCAAGACGGCGGTTTATAACGTCTTCCTCCTCGGTTCCGCGGTTACGAAGTCTTGCTTCAAGTTCTTCACGGCTTTCGGGAGTCATAAACACGAACAGTGCGTCGGGAAGAGCTTTTTTTATCTGCATGGCACCCTGTACCTCGATCTCGAGAATAACATTCTTGCCTTGGTCAAGATTATGATTTACAAATTCCAGCGGTGTTCCGTAGTAATTACCGTTATATTCGGCATATTCCACAAATCCGCCTTTTTGTATTATCTCTTCGAATTGGGCTCTTTCGATGAAGAAATAGTGCTTTCCGTCTATCTCACCTTTTCTGGGCGCACGTGTTGTGGCAGAAACGGAATAAACGTAATCGGGTGATTTGAGCACCTCCGCAAGGATAGTTCCCTTTCCCGAGCCCGAGGGGCCTGAAACAACAATCAATTTTCCTCTATCACTCATCGCTGTCCTCCTCTGTTTCGTCGGTCTCATCGCCCGCAATGCGGTTTGAAACGGTTTCCGGCTGAATTGCCGAAAGAATAATATGTTCACTGTCGGTAATTATGACCGAACGAGTACGTCTGCCGCAGGTCACATCTATAAGCATTCCCGTATCGCGGGTATCCTGTATAAGTCTTTTAACGGGAGCGGAATCCGGGCTGACAAGTGCCACAACGCGGTCTGCCGACACCATATTTCCGAAGCCTATGTTTATAAGTTTCATATCAGGTTCACTCCGTAATATTTTTTAAAATTATTCGACATTCTGTATCTGTTCGCGGATCTTCTCTGCTTCGCTCTTTGCATCCACAACAAGGGAGGCAACTGCAGCATCGGTAACCTTTGAACCCGTGGTATTTATCTCACGGTTTATTTCCTGGAGCAGAAAATCAAGTTTTCTGCCTATCTGGCTTTTTTCATCGGTGGTAACGCACGACATAATATCGCGGAACTGCTCAAAGTGGCTGGCAAGACGCACGGTCTCCTCATCCACGGCAACTTTATCGGAATATATTGCAACTTCCGTAAGTATGCGGTTTTCGGCAAAGGAGATGTCCTCTGACGTAAGGTTTGCAAGAGACTCACGTATCTTTGCGGTCAGTCGCTCGCGGTAGGCTTCAGTAACTTCGGGAAGACGCTGCTTTATCTTTTCTATAATGCCTTCAAGGGTGCAAAGCTTTGAAATAATGTCATCATGCATTTTTTTACCTTCGACGATCTTCATTTCAAGGAAAACGTCAAGTGCACGACGAAGCACCGGTTCAAGCCTTCCCCATATAACTTCGTCTTCCTCCTCGTCCGCCTTTGTGATAACAAAAATATCACGGTTCTGCGCCACGGAAGAAACTGTTATATCATCGGGAAGTCCGAATTCGTCGCGCATGGTATAAAGGCATTCCAGATAGTTTTTAAGGTAACCCTTATTGAGTGCTACGGTCTGATCATCATCATCGGTAAAATTATCGAAGCTTATAAAAAGCTCGATCTTTCCTCGTCCCGCATATTCACGTATCACCTGCTTGATGCGTTCCTCAAACCGGATGTATATTTTTGGCATCTTGCAGGTTATGTCAAGATAGCGGGAATTTACGGATTTGAGTTCTACGGTAAGCGTCTTACCCGGAATGGGTTCAGAGGCTCTGCCGTGACCTGTCATACTTAATATCATTTTAAAATCGTGCGGATAAACCGCCGCCTCCGTACAGTATCGTTCAAATCATTCGGGTAATATATCACCCTATATTATATAACAAAACACCGTTGTTGTCAAGGTTTGGAAAGGCTTTTTAAGCGATTTTTAAGGCTAAGAAACGCTTATTTTTTGCAAAAAATGCGCGGGCGTAACATTTTTATGTATATCACTGTGACATAGCCTGTGAGAAAATCGTACATAACAAGAAAAACATTGAGAAGTGCCGCAAAAATAAAAGCCGAAAAAGATGACAGTGAACCAAGTTCAAGTTCGCTCATCAAGGCATCAAAGCCGTATATTTTCACAAACAAAAACAGTATCAAAGCACAGGCGGAGTTAAAGCACAAAAACTTTACAGCCATGCGCAAAAATCTTTTGCCGTAAAGCTTTTTGTCAAGGGTTATCTTTAAAATGGGATAATACCCGAGCACCAGGGCAAAATAAAATACTGACGATGCCATCGGCAAAAATATGAGAGAAAGTACGGTGCTTGCCGCATATACCGAAAAAGCAAGCGCACCGCCAAATTCAAGATACGCAATAAGGATCGCCGCCGATGCCATTGCTGCGCATGTCATGTCAAGTATTTCAAGTACTCCGCCGATTATAAGAAGTGCCGATGCCGCAGCCGTGAGCAAAGCTCCCGCGGCAGTTTTTCTTGCAGCGGCCTTAAGTTGGTTTCTGTTGCTGTTCAAAAAATGCGCCTCCAAAATTTTGTTATTATTATTCTACCACAAATCAGCCACTTCCACACAAAAACTGCATTAATATTTACATTTTTTCTCCAAAAAATAAAAAATAAAAGTTTTTTTCAAAAAACACTTGACAAATCCGCATATTTATGGTATTATAATACGCGTTCACGGAACACAACTAAATACTCATTGCCGAATTGTGTAAAGGTAGCACGACAGACTCTGACTCTGTTTGTCTGGGTTCGAATCCTAGTTCGGCAGCCAAAAAATCCAAGTCAAAAGACTTGGATTTTTTCATTTGTGCCGCAAGTCACAATTTCATTTCGGACAAAGCAAAACAAAAATGAAAGGCGGTGCCTTGATGAATGATCTTTATATTCAAGGATTGAAAATAGAATGGAGTACGATTCCCGAAGATTCTTACGTTCACAAAATTCCTGCCATAAAAAGCATTACGGAATTGCAGTTTAAAAAGCCTGTAACATTTTTTGTCGGTGAAAACGGCTCGGGAAAATCCACTTTACTTGAAGCCATGGCAGTAGAATTCGGCTACAACTCTGAGGGCGGGACACGAAATTATAATTTCAGCACATATTATGACATCTCATCTTTAAGTGAATCAATTACTCTTGTGAAAGGCTGGCAACGCCCAAAATCCGGATATTTTTTCAGAGCAGAAACCTTTTTCAACGTTGCAACCGCTTCCATGTTCGACTACATGGGAGCTGATTATCATACCAACTCTCACGGTGAAGGAAATCTTAATTTTTTGGTGTATGACAAACCCGGACTTTATTTGATGGACGAGCCGGAAGCCGCACTTTCTCCGTTGCGCCAGCTAACATTGCTAAGGCACATTTATGATATGTCCCGAAAAGGGGCGCAATTCATAATAGCAACGCATTCACCGATATTGCTGGGATGCCCCCATTCGCAAATATTATCATTTGATAACGGCAAGATTTCGCCTTGTGATTATGAAAACACACTAAGCTATCAGATCACGAAGGATTTTTTATTCAACAAAGAGAAAATGCTGAAAGAATTACTTGATGACTGATGCGTCATCTGTTTTTCTTTTGCCAGCACCGATAAGGCACACAAAGCGACCGAACAGACAAAACTCAACATCTCCGCGTTTTTATATGATATAATGCACACAGAACGCAGGAGGTGATGCAAATGAAAAGCATAAAAACGTAACACTGTTTTACGTTTTTCCGGGCAAACAAAAAACAGTAAGGATAAAGCAATGAAATACAAACTTATCATCAACCAAAATGCGGAAGAAGAGATAGTTGCCACAGTGCACGCACCTTCCGCTCTTACGCAGCAGATAGAAAATCTTATCTGCAAATTTTCGGGTGCAGACAGTGTTATGGGATATGACTGTGACGGAATGCAAAAACTCGAATTTTCGCAAATAGAGTGTATTGCTGTGATAAACAGAAAAGTGACCGCCATTGACGTGAACGGAGACCGCTTTACTCTTAAAGAGCGTCTCCGCGATCTGGAGCCTGTTCTGCCGTCATATTTTATCCGCATCAACAAATCGGCTGTTGCCAATGAACATCATGTTAAACGCTTCGACACAACATTCAGCGGAGGTGTGGATGCGGTATTTATGTGCGGGTACAGAGATTATGTTTCAAGACGCTGCTTTGCCGAGATAAAAAGGAGGTACGAAAAAATATGAAAAAGAATATTTTTGAATTTTTCCGCCGCGGCTTTATCGCCTGCGGTTTGGGTCCCATTGTTTTGGCAGTATTATATCTGATACTGCAAAGTACGGGCACTGTCAACGTGCTTACAGTAAACGAAGTCTGCCTTGGAATATTTACACTTTCCGCCCTTGCCTTTATTGCGGGCGGCATGAACGTCATATATCAGATCGAAAGACTCCCCTTGGCTTCAGCAATCCTGATACACGGCACGGTTTTATACCTTAGCTATCTTTGCACTTATATTATCAATGGGTGGCTCAGATCGGGACTTACTCCGGTTTTGGTTTTTACCGCTGTTTTTGTGCTTGGATATCTTTTCGTATGGGCAATTATCTATTGCGTAACAAGAAAAAACACAAGAAAGATAAACGAGAAATTGAAGCATAAACAGCAAAGCGGAAATGATTGAAAAATCTGATTATCATATCATAACACCGGGGCGGTATCAATACTGATACCGCCCCGCAAAAGTTATTTTGTCTTTATCACGGAGTTTTTAAGCTTCTCTGCAAAGGCGGGGAAACCCGTTCCGGCAGCTTTCTGGAAAAGTCCCATGGCTTCGGAAAGCACCGCTCCCGTTGCGGAATCTGCGTTTTTGAGCGACTTCAAAATAGCGATCACACTGCGGGGAGAAAATATTTCACGCACATCATCTATTCCCGCCGAAGAAATGATATTATAAAGCCCGTTTATAAAGCTTTCACGAAGCTCCTCCGGCATTGCATCCACCCAATGTTTCAGAGTTGCATCAATATATTTGCTCACATCGGATATATTTTCCACAGGCACATAGCCGCAACGGGATATTTCCCACGTAAACGGATCATGCTGAAAGGGGGTGGCCGACGCATAACTGCGTATAACAGTAAAACTCTCGGCATGCTCAAGCAATATACCCACAATGGAAGATGCCGGTATCACCGTTTCCGTGCGGTCCAGTATCCGAACAAAACCTTCACGCGATATGACCTTTTCCGAGAAACCCGGACCGTCAAGATTGCGCACTGCGGAAATTTTATCCTGAACTTCCTTTTCGCAAAATGCCGAGCCATACACAGCAAGATTTCCGCCCTTTGAATGCCCGCAAACCAAAAGCTTTTTATCGGGGAAGGCGCGGGATGTCTGCTCTATGTATTTCACCGCATCGAGCTGTGCAGGGACAGCATCGGAAAAAGCCATATTAAAGTCCTCTTTCCAGCCCACAAGGGTGGAATCGGTGCCTCGGAAAGCTATAAAAGGAGTACCATCGGGCAAAAGAAAAGTAACGGCACAAAACTGCTCCTGCTCCTCCACGCTGAAGATATTTCTGTAAGCACATACGGAAAGAGCGGAAAATCTTGGTGAATTTATTATTTCATGCAGAAATTCGGAATTTTCGCTGAAATTTATAATACGGTTACCGTCCTTTGAAGAAAGCCTTTCAAGCACCGCATCCGCAGCCTGACCGACGGAAAACTCGGGAGTATAGGTGTCCTTGACCACATCGTCAAAGGGAATATAGGCAAGCTGAGCCATGACCAGCCAGTCCGCCTCACACAGCGGAAAAGCCTCCATCGGAATATCGCCTCGCCATTTAAGATACTCGGTCATGTTATTCATAATATCATCTTCCTTTCGTGCATCCGCACGGAAAAATCATTGCTCTATAATATGATATATCCTGCAAAATGTTTAAAAAAGCGGTTATCACCCGATTTGACTCCGGAGAATAACCGCAATTTTATTTTAACAATATTGTAATTATTGATTATTCCGCATCTTCGGAGAGTATCTCATTTACAGCTTCGTTATAGTCGGCAGCATAAACAGTTTCAAGTGTTGCAGCCTTTTTCACAAGCTCTGCCATATAAACATCTCCCGCAAGGGTATTCACCGCAGTAGTTCTTATGGTCTGGTCATTGAGTATATACTCGTCTTCCATTTCATATTTCTTTATGATGTGATAACCGTATGTGGATTCTACGATATCGCTTATCTCGCCCACTTCGAGCTCAAAAGATTTTGCTTCGAATTCGGGAACCATTTCACCGTATGTGAAATAGTAACCGGTGTCAACATTCATGCCGTCTTCGCTGTATTCGGTAACAAGGTCTTCAAAAGATGCCTCACCGCTTTTTGCCTTTTCGAGAATGCTGTCCACAAGCGCTCTCTTGGATGCCTTTTCGGCTTCGTCAAGATCCATGGTCTGGATAAGGATATGCTTTACACGCACAAAGTTCTCGTTGATATAATCAAGGATCTCTTCATCCGTAACGGTGCAAAATTCCTTGCCCTCGCTATACTTTTCCTGGAATGTATAGCTCTGGAGCAACATATTTTCCTGAACGTCGCGGAAAAGTTTATCGGTCATATAGTAACGCTCAAGTTCTGCTTCATAGCTTGTATTTGCGTCATTATTATAGGCTTCGATAGTCTGTGCGATGGGATCGTCCACATATGTTTTTTTGATATCTGCGGGAAGGGAAAGTCCGAGCTCGTCCGCAAGAACTTTTGCTGCTACGTATTCGGTAATTGCATCTTCTGTGGTGTTTACAAGAAGATCCATATCGGAATCTCCGTACTGCGCCTTAAGGTTAAGAAGATAATAGCGGAAAGTAGCGTAGGAAACGTCGTTTCCACCCACTGTCATAACCACTCTGTTGTCAGCATCCGTCAAAGTAGCCTCCGGCAAAGCGGGGATTTCGGTTTCGGGAGTAGTCGCAGTTTTGTCTTCGGTTTCTGTCTGAACCTGATTTTCGGTATCATCTGTTTCGGTTTTGGTGCCCGCGCATCCGGTCATTGCAGAAAGCATCATCGCAAGCGCAAGGGCAAGAGTAAGTTTCTTTTTCATAATTTTGTGCACCTTTCAAAGTTAATAATTTATTTTAACATGCATTTGTGACATTTATGTGAAAATCCGAAAGTTTTTATCATCCGTATCCTTCAGTCTTTGTCGGGAGGAGTTTCCAGCGACAGTCTGCCTATCTTGGCTCCTCTGAATTCGTCAAGAAGCATGACCGCCGTACGGGAATAGTCTATTTCACCGCCCGAAATAAGGAAACCGCGTTTTCTGCCGATAAGCTCGAAAAGCTCGTACGGCATAAGATCCTGTATCTCCTCGGGAGATATTTTGTACCTTTCGCACAGTTTTTCGGGATAAAGCTTGTAGAGCGTCTTGCAAAGAGATACTGCTATCTCCTCGCGGTCGAGTATCTCATCACGGATAGCACCGGTAAATGCGAGTCGCAGTCCCGTGCGCTCGTCCTGGAATTTTGGCCACAGGATACCGGGGGTATCAAGAAGCTCTATGCTGTTTTTTATTGTGACCCACTGATTTTCACGGGTAACGCCCGGTCTGTCCTCAGCTTTTACGCGTTTTGTGCCCGAAAGCTTATTTACAAGGGTGGATTTTCCCGCATTCGTAATACCTATAATAAGAACTCTGGGCATTCTGCCTATCATACCTTTTGCTTCAAAGCGGGCAAGCTTTTCTTTAAGGATCTCACGGATGGCGGGGATTATCTCGCTTATGCCCTCACCCGTCATACAGTCCGTAAAAATGGCAGTCTTGCCGATGCTTTTATAGTATTCTTTCCATCTTGCACTGACAGCGGGGTCTGCAAGAGATGCTTTATTGAGTATGAGCAGCGAGGGCTTTCCCGAAAGTATCTCGTCTATCTGCGGATTACGGCTTGAGATCGGAATTCTTGCATCGCAAAGCTCCACTGCGATATCCACAAGAGAAAGACTTTCGGCAATTTCTCTTTTTGCCTTTGCCATATGTCCCGGGAACCACTGAATTATCTTGCTTACCTCGCGCGGCTGAACCTCGGGTTTTGGTTCGGGGCGTTTCTTTTTGGGTTTATAGGGCTTTTTATATGCCATATTCTGAAATTCTCCATTAAGTTAATATAACAAAAGGGTGTCGTATTTATCCTTGATACGCTCGATTCTTTCATCGTTTGCAGGTCTTACTGTTCCGATGTCGGAAAAGGGAAATATTCGAAAAAGTACTCTTCCCATTATCTCATCACGCTTGAACTGACCGTAATAACGGCTGTCTGAAGAATGATTTCGGTTATCTCCCAACACAAAAACACTGTTTTCTGAAACCGTTAGAGGGAATTGATAGTGGCTTCCGTTAAGGGAGATTCCACGCTCTTTTTCTTCATCGTTTATATAATCCTCGGAAAGCATTTTCCCGTCTACGGTTATCTCCCAGGTATCGAAGTTGATATCAACTACCTGTCCTTCCGTTGCAATAACACGCTTGATGATGGGTTTTCCACCCGTGGCATCATTTGAAACAACGACTATATCACCGTAAGAGGGGGTATAAAGCACATCGGATATTATAAGCTTGTCTCCGTTGTCAAGGGTGTAATGCATGGATCTTCCGTCCACCGTGACGACACGGAAAATGAAAGTAAAGACTATAAGCACAAAAGCAAATGCAAAAGCAAATGTTTCAAGCCAGTCATATATTTCGCGGAGCATTCGGGGACCTGTTTTGGTGCCGCAGTTCTGAGTTCCGCTCACGTTTTCATTTTCTTCGGGTGAAGGAATACCGTTTATATTTTCATTCTCGTTTATATTTTCATTCTCGTTCATGTTTTGTCATACTCCCTTCGCAATTTTGCGGGATAAAACAAAAAGGAGCCGTATGCGGCTCCTTTTTTCAAAGCGGTGTGACCGCGTTTTGTCTGCCCGGATTGGATTGTGACCGATCAGACGGAAATCAAAGGATTTCCTTAAGCTTTGCGCTCTTGCCGACTCTGTCGCGGAGGTAGTAGAGCTTAGCGCGTCTAACCTTACCGTGTCTTACGAGTTCAACCTTGGCAACGTTGGGGGAGTGGAGAGGGAAAGTCTTTTCCACACCGCAGCCATATGCCACGCGTCTTACTGTGAAGGTTTCGGAAATTCCGCCGTTCTTCTTGGCAATAACTGTGCCTTCGAAGAGCTGGATTCTTTCTCTCTGACCTTCCTTGATTCTGTTGTGAACGATGACAGTATCACCGATTCTGAACTGAGGAACCTCAGTCTTAAGCTGTTCGTTTGCGAAAGCGTTTATGATGTTGTTCATAAAGCTTACCTCCTTAAAAAATTCGGGGAATTCATGCACAGCCACAGAGGAATGCCCTTTTTATTGTAATATGAACCGCCCGAATATGCCAAAAGCGCATAAAAAGGACGATAACATACGGATTATACCATATAATGCCTGAAAAATCAATAGCGTTAAAAAAATATTTACAATTAGCCTTTATGAGTCACGCAAGCTCTCTTCGGAATCGGGTGAATCTTCATCGCAGGCATTTTCGGAAATGGTCACTTTTATTTCAAGCGCCCTGCGGTTTTCCGTTTTTGTAACTTCCACAAAGAGGTTTTCGTATGTGAAGCTGTCGCCCGCCTCGGCTATCTTACCCAGCTCCTTCTGAACCCAGCCGCCTATGGTAGTGCTGTCGTTTTCATCGTCTGTAAAGCCCAAAGTTTCCGAAACGGTCGCAAACTGTGCACCGCAGGAAATAATGTAAACATTATCTTCCACCTTGCGGCATTCTTCGATGACCTCGTCGTGTTCGTCCCATATTTCACCCACAAGACCTTCAAGAACATCCTCAAGGGTAACGATACCTGCAGTACCGCCGAATTCATCCACAGCTATTGCCATATGTACCTTTGATTTCTGGAAAGTACGCAAAAGCTTTGATGTCTTCATTTTTTCGGGAACATAAACCACGCTGTGCAGAATTTCGGAAATATCGGATTTTTTTTCATAGACCATGTTATTGAAATCCTTTTCGTGCAGGATTCCGATAATGTCGTCCAGCGATTCGCGGTACACGGGTATCCTCGAAAAACGCTGGGTGCGGAATATCTCGGATATTTCCTCGACCGTTGCATCGCAGGAGACCGCAATGATATCGACACGGGGGGTGAGTATGCCTTCGACTCCACCGTCGTTGAATTCTATGGCAGAGCGTATGAGTTCACTTTCCTGCTCGTCAAGACTGCCCTCTTCTTCGGCTTCATCGATAATGGTTATAAGTTCTTCTTCTGTTATACCCTGCTCGGCTTCAGCGCTGAAAACTTTCGTTATAAGCTTTTTCCACTGAGCAAAAATAAAGTTTACGGGTGTGAAAAGGATGTTGAGGATACTCATAGCGGGAGCACAGCGTATCGCTGTTTTCTCGGGAGCATCTTTCGCCAGAGTTTTTGGCGTTATCTCTCCGAAGATCAGTATGGCAACCGTCATCACCACAGTTGCAATGGCGGGACCTTTACTGTCAAAAAGCCTTGTGAAATAAACCGTCGCAATGGAAGATGCGGTAATGTTCACAATATTGTTTCCCACAAGCAAAGTGGAAAGCAGACTATCGAATCTTTCGGCAAGTTTGAGTGCTGTCTTTGCACCTTTTTTGCCTTCCTGAGCCATTGTTTTGAGCTTCGTTTTGCTGGCACTGGCAAATGCCATCTCCGAACCCGAAAAATACGCTGACAAAGCTATGAGAATTATCAGCCATAAGACGTCTCCGTCCATTAAAATAAACCACACTCCTTATATATAGTTAAAATGGATTTTATCACAAAAACCGCGAAAAATCAAGGGGTTATATCTTACATTTACCATTTGTTCATATGTACCCGTGCCAAAAATGTTTGCCTGTGATGCAAATTAATGATACTTTTTTTGATAATGGTGTTTACAAACCACATCTTTTGTGATATACTTATAATGTATATTTGCATATATCCGGTTTTTTGTTGAATATGACAAGTTTTCTCAAAGAAAGGAACTATCGAAATGAAAAAATCAACCCGTATAGCCGCGCTCATTATGTCTTTGGCGGTATCTTTGCCCGGCATAACGATTCCGGGGTTTGCCGAAGAAAACACGGTCGGCGAGGAAAACACAGCTTTGCTTGCAGAAGAAACAGTCCTGCCGGCAAAATACACCGTAAACAGGCTTGAAAGTCTGTTGCCCCTCGAAACCGCCAAAACCGGTATCACCACCATCGAAACATTAGGTGTTGACAAAACAGTTTCTCTGTCAAAATATTCCGGAGGCGATGCGGCATCAGGCGCTGTCATAGAAAATAACATTTATGGTCTTTCTACTTTTTATCCCGATCTGTATACAAGCGAATACAAATACATTGAAGCGGTTTATTTTTACGCTTCCGACTCCAAAACCCCGTATAACGGAAATATGCAATTTACTCTTGGATATTCCAAAAATGTCGCAACAAATGAAAGATCGAATTTTCTCAGTCTCACAATACCATCCGAAACTCCCGTTGTTACAGACAAATGGGCATCTCAGGTGTTTGATGTATCCGAAGTTTCCGAAAACTATCCCGAGTTTTTTGAAGAAAGCTTTGCTTACGATCATGTAAGACTGCGCCCCTTTGGTTCTCTTACCAATTCTGCGGTTGATAATTCCGACAAGATATATATCAAGGAGCTCAATTTCTATAAAAACGACCCTCGCATTTTTGACAAGACATGCAATGTCTATTACTACCCGTCCGAATCATCCGCAAGGGCTGGCAGTGATAATTACCTCTATTCCGAGAGCTGGAATGCAAGGATACAAAACAAAGTAAGCAGCACTCTTATCGGTGCCGATGAATGCGACTCATGGATAAGCGTGGAAGACGGAAGAAAATATGCGTCAGGTCAGAAATATACCTACGACTGCGAAGCCGATCTCTTTCTCTATCCGAGCACGGCAAACGGATATTCCGGATACACCGCTACCTATGTCAGCGATTCGGGAATAATAGACGGTATATCCGAAACGGTTTATTCCGATATTTCCTTGGCTTTGACAAGTGTCGGCAATAACAAAAATGTGATAGTATACGTTTCGGGTGCCACGGTTCTCCCCACAATAGTCGGAAGTGAGGATTGCGGAAGTATCATAATAAAAGGCTTTGACGGCACAAACGATATTCTTGAAGCAAGTAAATCCGGCTCAAAGTTCCTCTGCGATACAGTTATTGAAAACATCACCATCAAAGCCCAGTCTATAGATGAACGCTGGATATCTGCCCGCAATTGCAAGCTTACCATAGACAGCTCCTGCAAATTTGAACTCAGCGATGAATACACCCACAGCGGAACGCAGACCCGCACAGGACTTTATGTGGGCATTTCCTCAAGCTCCACCGGTTACTCGCATTATTCATTCAACAATCCCGATGTGGTCTATACAATGCTTGCGCCCGTCGGTGGTTACGGATCATCAACCTATATTGCTGACGGAAATGTTGTATTTGATCTTAATGACGGTATATACAGTTCCATATACGGTGCTGTGCGCAACGGTAACCCGAGCACTTCAAACTATCAGATACTGAATGGAGATGCCGATTTCAACCTTAACGGCGGTACATACAAAAGCATTACCTCCAACAGCACTACCGGCGGATATGTTAACGGAAACATCACTTTCAACATCAACGGAGGTAGCTACACATCCTCCAAATTCATATTCGGAAACTCACAGTCCAAAGGCACGCAATATTCTTCCGCAAACAGTGTTTCACTTATCGTGAATGCGGATAAGCTCTCCGAGGCGGGTCAAAGCGCATCCGCTCTCACAGTTACCGAAAACAGCACTTACGCTTCCATCGATATCGGAAAGACCATATTGATATTCAACAGGACCGACATTTCCGGTGTTCTCCCCACCTCCGTTTCGGTACCGTCGGCAGATTATTTTCTTAAGGTCAACGGTGGCAGTGCCGTACCTGTATTTGCCGCACAGAATTCCGATGTTCCCGGAGAATTTCTGGGATTTGACATAAAGTGCACAAACCGCGGCTACGCCCCTTACATTGGTGACACACGACTCTGGAAAAACAAATACGGTTACTATGATATCCCCGAAACCCAGAACGGGCAGGCTACTGACATAACCTTCAGAAACAGCCTTGAGGGCGTATATTTCATGCTCCACTTTGATTCAAACGGCGGAGCAGGTACTGTACAAAGCCAAAAACATGAGGGTAATACCGTAACAAATCTTCCGGACTGCTCTTTCACAAAGAACGGATATGTGTTTGCAGGCTGGCAGTATAACGGGAATATGTATCCCGAAGGAGCTGAATACACCGTTGAAAGCGACGCGGTATTCAGTGCGGTATGGGCCGACCCCAACGAGATATCAACCATTTATGTGGACGGAACATACGGAAAAGATACAAACTACGGCGGTAGCGCATCAGCGGCTCTGAAAACCTTTGATGCCGCAATAGCAAAAGCACATAGCATCTCTGTGAACAAGATCGTTGTGCTGTCTACTGTCAAATCAACGCTGACAGCCATCCCCTACTCTTCCGAACGTCTTTATATTTCTTCTTCGGACGAAAGAAAGAACTACGGCGGAAGCCTTATCATCTCCTCTCCCCTTGCCGTTATGCGCCCCGTAACCTTTGAAAATATGGGGCTTGGCTGCGATGCTTATCAGCATATAAGCACACGCAGCAGCCATGTGATATTCGGCGAAGGGCTTTATGCCGCTGAGGGAACAAACGGAATCTATCTCCATGCAGGCGCCATAGCTTCCGCGGTCACCGGTATAAATACCGAAATACACAGCGGAAAATTTGCGGCAGCATATTTCGGAGGCGCATATTTCCTGAACGATGGCGAGATCGCAGTCAGGGGCGATTCTCTGCTCACCGTTAACGGAGCCGTTGATTTCTCTCCCATCTTCGGTTTTGACGGATATACCGGACGCAACGGAAACGCCGTATTTGACGGCAGCGTGGCATTCATCGTCAACAAAGGCTCTGTTTCAAAAGTGCAAAGCACACGTATTTCAGATATAACCGGTGCTTTATATGTGATATACAGATCGGACTGTCCCGTTCCCGCTCTTTCTTCCTTCCCCGAGGCTTCACGCGGAAACTACGGCATACGTATTGTTGGCGAAGGAAGCGTGACTCCGGCATATGGTGCAGACGGAAAAATCATACCCGGAAGCATCCATGCTACCTCGAGCAACAATATGTTGGTAAAAATAACCAATTCAAACGGCTTTGAAACAGTTTATCCCCAGGGCGATATTGCACTTGTACCCGGAAGCTACACGGCTGAATTTATTGAAACTAAAGTTATTGCCTCGGAAAACTTTAACGTCACAGCCCCCATGCCCGGCTTCTATGCAGATGAGAAATTATTCACCTCTTCCGCTTATTACGCAAGAACAAAATGGTATAGCAATGACTCCGAAGTGACAAAATTCGCAAGCGGAAACAGTTATACAGTTAAAATAACCGTTTACCCTTATTCGTATGCTGACACTTCAAGTTTTTCATCCGCAACAGTAAACGGCAATGCCGCGCAGGTAATAAAAAATGCAAACGGCACTTTCACGGTATCCTACTCCTTCCCCGCTATATTTGTTGAGTATAAAAAATATGTAAGTTCCCAAAACGGCAGTGACTCCGGAAACGGATCGCAGTCAAAGCCCTTTGCCACACTATCCGCAGCAATAAAATCGCTTGCATCGACCGGCGGTACCATATATATATGTGACAAAGTATTCTGCGACAATTCCATCCCCACCTCATCAAAGCCCATACTCATAACATCCGAAGGATTTAAAAACGGTGAACTTGTACTTCGCGACAATGCCGCTTTCCCGGCAAGCGGAGACGTGATGTTCAACAATATAAAGATCACCATGGGCGAAGCCTCACACTTCGATGACCGCGGTCACAAGATCGTATTTGGCGACGGTGCGATCATTGAAAAAGGAAAGATATTCCATGTGGGTCCTTATGCCGCTTACCAAAACTACCCCACCATAGATTCCTGCGATATAACGCTCGGTGCTTCTACCTCCATGTCCTCGCTTTATGTGGGTGGTGCATATCTGAGAAACAGCGCATCCGGCATAAAGGGAGATGTGAAGATAACCTTGAACGGTGCCACTGTATCTTACTTCAATTTCGGTCCCGACAAGTATCTCCCCGAACACACCAGCGCTTATATGGGCGGAAATCTTCTTGTTACCATAAACAGCGGAAGCATCGGAAGCATTAAAAACAGCAAGGTTGAGCTTGATGTTTCCGAAGACACGGTATATCAGTTCATTTACAACAACGGCACCCCTGATTCCTCTCAGGGAATAGCCGACGCCGTTCCTCCCGCAAAACTTTATACCATATATTCCGGAGTCGGTGGCCGCGTTGAACACGCATATGATGAAAACGGAAACTCGATTGCCGGCACATTTGATATCATCCCGAACGAAGATCATATAGCGATAATCACAAGAAACAACAGCTACACCACGGTTTCTTACGGCGGAAGATATACTCTGCCTGCCGGAAGTGCCGTGAAAGTAGACTATGTTGAAAACGCTTATGCTTTCAAAAATTACAAGGTGGATCTCGGCGGAGGTAAAGCCGTATACGGAATGTTCTCTGTGAATTCCGAAGGTATTATCCATTTCAACACTTCTCCCGAAAAATCGGGTTACATATTCGAAGGCTGGTATGCCGATGAAAACTTCACGGAGCTTGTGAGAGACGGCGACTTTATCGGTGATGAGCTTGTGCTTTATGCAAAGTATTCCGCATTCACCACAAGCACCATCGTTCCCAAATTCTCGGTGCGCGGAGTTCAGATGCGCGTTCCGCTGAAAGAAGGAGACGAGGCTCAGGGCTTGCGCTTCATAACATCTCTCAGCAACGATATTGTAGATACCATATGCAGCTTCTCAAACAAAAACAGTTCGGGACTTCGTCCTTCATTGACCTCAGACTCATGCTACGGAACAGTGGTTATTCCCACCGAAAAGCTTGGCGGAAAAGCACTTCTGGACGGAGGAATTTATTACTACAACGGCAAAAATTATAAAGCAAAAACAGTTCCTGCCGTGAATCTTTATTCCAAAAACGCAGAAATCACAGAATACACCGCATGTGTTGTAAGCATCACCGAGGATAACTATCTGCGCAACTATTCAGTACGTCCTTACATCAAGTATTACACACGTTCCGGAAACCTCACCACGGTTTACGGTGATGAATACAGCGTAAGCGTTATCGATACCACATATGCGATCCTTGAACAAAGCGCGGAAAGCGTTGCGGTACGTGAATATCTGCGCAACAACATCATGGCATCCTATGCAGAGCGTCTCGGAATTGAGTTTATTCCTTCCGATCTTCTTGAAGAAATCAAGGAAAAGACTGCTCAGTATAAATCCAACATAGTAAACAGCGCAAACCTTTCTTTGAGTTCCATAAAGGGTACGGTTTATTACGTATCCCCCGACGGAAGCGATGATAACAACGGAAAATCTCCCTCCACCGCATGGAAATCCATTGCAAAGGTAAACTCCAACCTTGCGGCAGGCGATGCCGTTCTCTTCCGCCGTGATGCCGAATACCGAGGCAGGATCACTGCAAGGCAGGGTGTGACCTATTCCGCATACGGAACAGGCGCAAAGCCCATTATAAACGGTTCGTTGAGAGATTATGCCGATCCGTCACTCTGGACCGAAACAGGAATAGAAAACGTTTACAAGCTCTCTACCCGCATAAACAACGTGGGAATCATCGCATTTGACCACAACGACATAATCGGAGATTACGACCAGCTTGTGGGAACCATGCGTGTTTCGGGCGTTTTGTATGACGGAGAGATGTTCATTAATCAGCATAACTTAAAGCGCGATCTTGAATTCTATTCCAACTTCTCAAACGGCGATCTTTACCTTTACAGTTCCGAAGGAAACCCCGGTTCAAGATTCTCATCCATCGAAATCGGAGGTTACGGCAACCTTCTTACTCCCAGCAGCAACGTTGTGGTGGATAACCTCACATTTGTTTACGGCGGTTCACACGGTGTGGGTGGCGGTGGCGGTCTTGCTACCTATGACGCTGACGGCAACTTCATAAGCATCGGCGGAACAAAGAACCTTACCGTTAAGAACTGCATATTCGCATGGGTCGGTGGTTCCATCCTTCCCGGATATAACGAAGGCAACACCACTCGCTACGGAAATGCCGTTGAAATGTACGGAAGTGCCGACGGATACACTGTGGATAATTGCTGGATCTATCAGATATATGACACGGCTGTAACTCACCAGGTTTCCGCCAAGACCACCGGAAACACCATGCAGCAAAACGTTACTTACCGCAACAACCTTATCGAATACTGCCATTGGTCCATAGAATTCTACAATGCTCCCTGCTGTAATGACCACCTCAGAATAACCCGCCACATCCTTTCGGAAAACAACATCGTCCGTATGGGCGGTTACGGTTGGGGAAGTGTACTCCGTCCCACGGGTGCCACACTTTACAACAGCTTCGGTCTTTCAAGAATTCCCGAGCAGACATATGACTTTGTGGCAAAAAATAACATCTTCTTCCGTTCTGCAGGTCCCATCTTCCGTATAAACGCAAATGCCAGTGAAGATAATCTTGAATTTGAAAACAACCTTTACGTTCAGGATTACGGAAATCATTTCAGCTGGTATAAGGGCTCGCACTATCCTTACGATGAAAACGTAAGCTCGCTTCTCAGCGGTGAAGGTTCTCAGATCAAAGAAGTCAATACCCGCGGAGTTTATTACTACGCACCTTAAAACAAACGGGGACGTAAAACTTATTTACGTCCCCGGAATATATAAAGGCAAGGAGGATCACGATATGATAATGAAATTCCCCGGCAAAAAACTGAAAGCCGTAACCTTAAGCTATGACGATGGTGTACGTGATGACATAAGATTGGTTGAGACCATGGCAAAATACGGTCTGCGCGGCACATTCAACCTTAACTCAGGCATATTTTCCAAAAAGAGCGGCGAACGCAGACTCACGGCGGATGAAGCGGCAGATCTCTACGAAAAGAACGGAATGGAAATTGCTGCTCACGGACTTTTTCACCGCTTCCCCACACAGCTTGATTCAAATCTGTGTACCTATGAAATGTTGAAAGACCGCGAAAATCTTGAGGCTCTTACCGGCGGAATAATTCGCGGATTTGCCTACGCTTACGGAAACTATAACGATGATGTTGTACGCGTGCTGGGTGACTGTGGCTATGCCTACGCAAGAACAACGGTATCCACCGAAAAGTTCGACATCCCGATGGACTGGCTGAGAATGCCTGCCACATGCCATCACAGAAACCCAAGACTTCCCGAACTTGTTAATGAGTTTCTTAAGAGTGATGTGGATATTCCGGACTGGAGAAAAAAGCCTTCGCTCTTCTATCTTTGGGGGCACAGCTACGAATTTTCCGATAACAACAACTGGGAGATAATTGAACGCTTTGGCGACACAGTGGGCGGCAGAGATGATGTGTGGTATGCCACAAACATTGAAATCTATGACTATGTTACAGCATACAGACGCTTGCATTACAGCTGTGATGCAAAAACCGTTATGAACCCCACATCCGCCACCATTCATCTTTATGAAAACGGTGAGGATTACACGGTACATCCGGGCGAAACAATCAAAATAAAATAAATTATTAAAAACAACCTTACCGGGGAGCAAAGACTATCTTGCTCCTCGGATTTTTAATTAAACTCTGCTTTTTTATGCTGAAAAGCATTGATTTTATGAAGAGAATGTGATAGAATTATTGTTAAAGCCAATGCGGTTATTTTTTTGCAGAAATTGTTTTCCGCATAAAGTGAATCTCACCCAAAAGGAGAAAAATCATGAAAATCAAAAACCTGGTATCCATTATTGCAGCAATCGGTCTTGCAGTGGCCGGAAGCGTATTTGCCAACGCTGACAATCGCCATATCAGCCTTGACGAAAACGGCAGGGTCATCCGCGAATATAACACAGCGGAAACGCATCCCGCACTTCGTTCCGGTACGGAAGCCATAGTTACTCAGCTCCCCATTGTTCCGATCGGGGATACTGCCGAAGACGAAAACACGGCAGAGCTTATGGCAGACAGTGATCTTGTGGCTCACGAAATAGAAAAGTGCACCATACTTCTGTCGGAGGATACAGCACAGCTTATCGTAAGACTCAATGAATTTTACGATGCAAAATATAAGCTTTGTGCCGAGCTTGTGGACAGAAACGACAATGTTGTTGCCACACAAACAGGCTGCGAATACGATTTTGAAAGCCGCTGGAACTGTCAGCTTATATACGACCTTGAATACATTCCCGGCTTTGAGCTTAACGTAAGCGAAAACTATTTTGTCAAGTTCACATATTCGGGGGATTTCAACTTTGTGAATGAAACCGGCAGAGTAGGCTTTATGGTCAACGACGACCCGTATCTCAGATCCGGTGAGATGATCGATGCAGATGCAGGTAATTTCAAATTACATGTTGCCAACTTCAATCCCGATTACACGTATTATGTGGGAATTGACGGTGTAAGATACGAGCCCACAGATATTTCCGACGGATATCTCTATGTAACGGCAGAAAATCTTGACAACTATCCTTATGATTACATACCCGTATCGCTTTATGCGCATAACGGCAGCTTTGAACGCTACTGTGGCGAGATTGAAATACCATTCATTGTTTACGGCAGTGATGCCTATGATGAACATTACAACGGACTTTATATAGAAAAAGCGATAGGTCTTGATACAAGAGCTCTCTTTTTTGATATTTACAACAAAGAAAACGGTGCGGTTTATACAGCACAGGAGGCAGCAAACATCAAGATCCATATGCTGGATACCGTAACAGGCGCAAATGTCGGTAATGCAACGGTTCAGCATTACCCAAGCGACAACTTTGTTGAAGCAAAAATAAACATCACAACCACTCCCGTAAATAACAGAGCATATCTTGTGATAGTTGACGACGGCTATACCATAAGAACTGTAACCATATATGCCACAAATTCCCCCGGCTTCAGATTCTGCGCAGTTGACGATGGCTACGGTTCGTATTCTTCTTATGATATTCCCGACCGTCAGAACTATACCGGTATGATCTTTGATTCATACAATATTTCCGACATTTCCAAGCTTGACATTTCAATTACCGATTATGACGGAAACACGGTAGTTGCGTTAGATAAAGGAAGTCTCAGATACAGAAACAATGTTACATGGGCAAATAATGTTATAAATTTCACCATGACACGCAAGATACGCGTGGATTACGATTCAGAATATTTGTTTACAGTTAACTACAACGGTGAAACGATCAGTGTTAACGAATGTTATTTTTACCCGCTCTACGGCTCTTCAAGCAGCTATTACATAGACGGATACATAACCGATTCATTTGCCACCGAAACCAACACTTATATAGTTTTCGGGCGTCGTGTGGAGGGCTTTAACGAAGCATCTCTTAAATATGCCCTTTATTCCCGCGCAAACGGACAAAAGTATTTCGGAACAGTCGAAAGAGTGATTTGTGATGACGGTTGGTATAAATACCTCGTGCTCAAATTTAACCATGTACTTCCCGACGGAAATTACGGTGAATGGGAACTCTTGGTATGCGATGAGTCGGGCGGAATAGTTTATCGTGAGGACGGATACGACATTCATACCGATACATTACCTTATATATATAGCTATACATATACCGATGAAAGCGGTATTGTCCACCTGTTCTGCGAAGGACTCACCGCAGGAAACTACAAAATGACGACATTTGATACGGCACAAAACAAAGCGGTTTCCTTCCCGCTCACTTATACGGGAACAAAGGGAGAACTCACCATATCTACCGACAAGCTTTGTTCTGTCTTGCCCAAAAACGATTGCTTCTATATCGAAGGCAACGGAAAATGGATAGGCGAGGTAGACGCATGGTTATTTAATCTTCCGTTTATTCCCGATAATGCTTTCTATGCAAAACACAAAAAACTCACCCACCATACCGCAATACTTTGCCTCCCCTTCGGTGAATACACTCAGTACAGAGTTTCCGAAGACCGCGATGCGCTTACTTCTATCCCCTTCAACGCCATGAAGCGCAATATTCTGTTTACCCTTTCCGCAGGTGATGGTCAAAAGACTGTCTACGGTCAGTTCAAAAAGGCGGATGGTACTCTTTCCGAAATAATGTCAACAAAAATAACCTGCGATGCCATAGCTCCCATTCTTTCAAACTTTGTGGGGCTGCCCGGAAAATTAGTTAAAGAAAATGATGACTATCTGACCTTTGAATTTTCTTTCGATTCCACGGAAGCCGGCATGATCTCCATGTCATATTATGACGCAAACGGCAATCCCATAACCGATAACACCACCTACTGCTATGATATAGTTGAGGGTCAAAACCAAAAACAAATATCTCTTTGGTGCTATGAGGACGAAGACTTTTCAAAGACAGCAAAAATAAAGCTTTTTGCCATTGACGCTTCCGGAAACCAGTCGGAAATATACGAATTTGATGTGAGTGTAATTGAGCTTTATTCCAATGTAGACGTTGCGGGCGGATATATCAAAGTGAACAATCAGACGGGATATATCGAATATGCTGAAATAACCGCTGATGAGCTCCGTATTCCCTCCAATGCCAACGGCATTACTATTACAGGTATCGCACCCTACGCTTTTTCAGATTGCAACAATATAACAAAGGTCACTATTCCCGCAACTATAACAGAGATCCCCACAGATGCGTTCTATGGTCTTACCATTACCGAGATCGTGGGCAAAGAAGGCTCTGCTGCACAGACATTTGCAAATAATTACGGCATCGGTTTTGAAGCAATTACAGTGGAACCGGGTGACGTAACAAGTGACGGAAATGTAAACCGCCAGGACCTCCTCCGCCTTGCAAAGTACTTTGCGGGCTGGGATGTGGAAATTGATGAAATGGCATCCGATGTAACAGCAGATGGAAATGTCAACCGCCAGGATCTTCTCCGCCTTGCAAAATATTTCGCTGGCTGGGATGTGTCACTCGGCTGAAAATCCACAACAAAAAAGCTTTTTCCCGCGGGCTTTACCGCCTGCGGGATTCTTTATTGTTTTATTAATTGCAAATGTTTGAAAGGTATTGACTTTTGGCAAAAAAAATTGTATCATAATATTACCACATACTATAAACCATTATAAAATTCGGGTATTTTTGTTTTCAAAAATACCCTCACTCTGCCTGCCCGTGAATAAATCAAAACCCGTAACAATGTGTAAAAAACGCAGGCATTGATATTTTTCAATTTTGGGTTGAGAATATTCCCGGGGGGTTATAGTGTGTGGTAACATTGAATCCTATGCCTCGTTTTTTTTGCGTGGTGCAGGTTTCTCTGTTGCCACGCATTTTTTATCGTGTGAGTTTTTTGAGAAAGGTGATGAACTTTAAACATTTTGTATATCGAAATCGCAGAAATGAATTTCATGCGCATTTTTTCAACCCGAACTATATTAAATGAAAAGGAGACTTTTTAATGAAAAAACTCATCAGCATTTTAATAACAGTTTGTATGTTATCTTCGATGATTCAGCT
>JAFYUY010000081.1 GCA_017549405.1 Clostridia bacterium
CACCTTTACCTCAAGGGGAATTCCTTTTTGCTCCTAACTTTTTCATACAGTCTTACTATAAAGACTGTATAATCTAGATGCCAGTCGATTTTCATCAGTGGCTCATATCAGGTTAAGACTATTGTTCTATTAATATTTTATCATATCGCGAAGTCTTAACAAGGTAAGTCGTTTTCGCATATAAGGTGAGTACTTAACGCAATCATCAAACAACTTTTGGTCTTTTCCAATATCCTCAACAGTAATTTTACATCCGGCTTTTTTCATAGCTGCTTCGCACTCGCTATAACTTGGCACACTGTGTATAATTTTCCTTATTTCTCCCCACTTATTTTTAAGTTCATCCTTATCCACATCATCTATTACATTTTCGGGGAAATTGAGTTTACGAACTTCGTCTGCCATTTCATTATAGAAAGAATACACATCATTCCAGTTAACATTTTCATTTTGCGTATCTATATATTCGTTTTCAGCCAAAAAATTATAATATTTCAACATCTCCAGCGTACAAACTCCGACATCATCACCATGAAAATTAGGAATTATACCATCACGAAGTTCCACACACTCTATCAGATGTGCAATTACATGCTCACTTCCACTTGCGGGACGCGAATTTTGAGCAAAACTAATACCAATACCGGTCTTTAACAAGGCTTCAAATATTTTTCCTGCTACATATTCATCATTCAAACAAACCTTATCTGCCATTTTGATAAGTTCATCCACTGCATCCCTTGTCAATTTTGCGATCTTTTCACAATAATACTCGCCTGTAAGGAGAGCTGATATTTGCCAATCAACAAGCCCAACATATTTCGCAATCATATCACCGAATCCGGCTGATTTAAGTTCTTTTGGTGCATTCGCTAATATTTTAGTATCTGCAATAATCACATCAGGACTTTTGGCCGGATAGGAAAATTTAAATCCTCTGTTGACTATTGGTGCACTATACGAAGCAAATCCGTCCATAGATGGCGCAGTAGCAAAAATACACAACTTTTTATTTTGTGTTGCAGAAGCAAGTCTGCAAACATCATTTAAAGAGCCTGTTCCGACCGATAAAACAGAAACATCTTTATTTGCAATCAGTTTCTCTATCTCGTCAACCTCTTTCATTGTGGCAACACGCAAGTCTTCATATATTTTATATTCAACATTAAACCCACCAAGGCTTTCTATAATTCCATTTGAGGCTTTAAGTGTATTCTCATCTGCAACAAGTAAAATGTTATTAGAAAAATTATTTTTACAAAGAATATCTCCAACTCGGCATACTGCTCCGGACTCAATCAGCACATCTTTCACTGCAGTTTCGTGTTGCTTTCCACAAGCACATTCTTTTTTAAAATCATCAATTATTTCTAAAATGTTCATTATGTAAATCTCCTTGTTACATTATCACCAAATTTCAACAATCTTCATATCTCAATATTATGATAATATCAATCAATCATCCAAAAACAAACATTTTTAACACAGCAAGACTTTCGCGTATAAAGCACGGAGCAAGGTTATACCACTGCAGTCCCGCATGAATATGAGTGACATCTTTGAAACCTGTTTTCTTAGCCATAACGGTGCTTCGGAAAACATGGAAATTATTCGTAATAACAACCACAGAATAATCATCTTTAAACTGCTCATCAAGTATTTCTTTTGAAAAAAACAGATTTTCCCGGGTGGAGGTTGCTTTTTCTTCTTTCAGGATGATACTCTTATCAACACCGTTTTGCACAAGATGTTTTTCCATAGCAGAAGCTTCGGTAACAGTTTCCTGAAGTCCCCGACCTCCCGTTACGACTATCAGCGCCTGCGGATTTTTGGAATGATAATCCACTGCTTTATCAAGGCGCATTCTTAAAGGCATCGACACTCTGTCCCCTCGGACGCCCGCGCCCAAAACTATAACCGCCTGCTCTTTGTAATCCGAATTATCGGAAAATCCATATGCCGCAATAAATGCTGTTAACACCCCTTCGGCACACAAAAGCACAATGAGTACAGTCTTGAAAATCCCGAAAAGCCTTATTCCCATAAGTTTTTTGATCTTTGAACAAAATAACCCAATGAAAATGGCGGCAATTCCAAATGCTATGACAAGCATGACTCCGAGATTTAAATTTGATACAGCAAATAATGCCAATCCGTATAATGTAAATACCATGCCTGCAAAAGTGATTATTACAGATTTCATTTTATTCCCCATAAAAGCTCTGTCAAAAACGATCGTGACTTAATTATACAACAACGCTGATGTTTTTTCAATATTTTAAAAGAAAACTATTGCAAAAACAGCAAAAAGATATATAATTTAAATATATTGATTCAAAAATGGAGGTCTTCAAATGAATGCTAAAAAACGGGCATTTGCCATGGCGATGACTTTGATCATGTCTCACTGTTGTATTTCGGCAAGTACCGCTGCAACAGAGGTTACAGAGCTTGACGGTGTCCGCACCGCTTTTGTTTCTTCATTCGGAAAATTAGCTTATAACGGCAAAAGTCATACAGCTTTCAAAACATTTTATGAAGGTTTTGAATCATTGGGAAAAGACGGTGGAAAGCTTGTTGTACAAGGAAGCTCAACTCTTGATGCCTTTAATGATGTGCAGGACCGTGCACCCGTTGAAATAACGGGAATGGGTTCTGTTGCAACAGGAAACAACATAAAAATATCCGCAGAAATGCTTAGTCTTGGCGGCGACCTTACGGCATCAAATATAACTCTTGAAATGCCGAAATCCGGTTGCATTGTTACAAACGGAAATAATCTTAAGCTTTGGGACAGATTCGATTCTTTTTCAAAAACCACATATGTTGCGGGAGCAGACGATATAGTTACACATCCCGCCCCCATATCCGTAACCACCGGGACCTTCAACGATAACAATTCCGTTATTCTGCAATCGGGACATTACAAAGACATAATCCTCTGTGGCACGGGCGAAAAAAATTCGGGAAACATTGATTTTTGTGCCGACGGAATATTTGCGGACAGTATTGTTATCGGCTCAGACTCCGCCTCATTTTCCATGGACGGTAACATTATTGCAAACATTGGCTCAAGCGATATCGGAAGTTTCTCTTTGAACTCCGGCACAATAAACGGTGATGTTATTATAACACTTGGGGAAGCAAACAGTATAGGGAAATTTTCCGTTTCCGATTCATTCAAAGCCGACGGAAAAACAGTGATCATCTCAACTGAAGAGTTTTCTGTTACCGGCTTTGACAAGCAAATCACATTGCAGAGCGGAACTGCCGCACCCGTACTTGAAAACGGCACCTTTACGGGTTTTTCATTCTTTGATACAACCGGCATTAAGACTCTCAAGATAATGCTCAACGGCACCGAGATCTCCTCGGAAAACGGAGTGTTTGATATACCCGACGGAAAGCATATCGTGGCGCCTCTTGTTACTGTGAAGATCGCGCTTGATCCTGAATCCTCATATGTTTCGGGATACAGCGACGGCACCTTTTTGCCACAGAACAACATGACAAGAGCCGAAGCAATAACTCTTCTTGCAAGACTTATTTCTGATGAAAATGTTTTCAGAAATATAGTTTCTGCGGAATATTCAGATGTTGCAGACGGAGCATGGTATTCTCCTTATATCGGTCTGTTCCAGAAGCTTGATATGCTTACAAAGCTTGAAAATGACGGAAAGATCCTTCCCGACGAAAAAATCAACCGCGGAGAATTCTGCGAGCTTATATCTGAAATATACACAGATATATGCAAAAAGATCGGTGGCGTGAATAAATTTTCAGATGTCAACTCTACCCACCCATTTAAAGACTCCATCGGGCTTTGTGGCTTCGCAGGAATAGTTACGGGTTATGAAGACGGCACTTTCCGCCCCGAGAACAACATCACCCGTGCAGAAGCGGTCACAATGATAAACAGACTTATAGGAAGAGTTCCCGCAGAAAACAATACTGTATCCTTCAACGATACAGATGGTCACTGGGCTAGACTGCAGATAAATGCGGCTTCCAACCCCGCAGAAAAGGACGGCACAATAATGTGGACACAAAGCAACACAAACAAATTTGACGAATATATGCAATACCGCGCTCCCCTCACCAACACCGTATTGAAGCTCAAAAACGAAAAGAAGCTCAATATCGGTTTCATCGGCGGTTCCATCACTGCGGGCTCGGGGGCAAGCAATG
The DNA here is from genome assembly GCA_017549405.1 of Clostridia bacterium. Lineage (GTDB taxonomy): Bacteria > Bacillota > Clostridia > Oscillospirales > CAG-382 > UMGS1052. The sequence goes on from JAFYUY010000081.1 coordinate 4,189, forward strand.
TCAACACGACTTCCTGGCGCGGAAAAACAATGGAATATTTTGAAAAACTCTATCCGGACTGCGAAATAAACAGCGTTAACGCTGCCATTGGTGATTCTTATACAAAATATGCTGTTTACCGCATGGACAACGATCTTTTGAAATATGACTTCGACCTTCTGTTTATTGAATATGCAATAAACGACTCTCCCTGGTATTCCGCAAAGCAGGATTCCGAAACAGTTATATACTTTGAAACGCTTCTTCGCCGTGTATATGAACACAATCCGCTGGTCGACATAGTTATAGTATATACTATCGATGACAAGATAGATCGCAGACCCAAATATTTCCCCACAGCGGCAGCGCAGGAAGTTATCGCAGCGCACTACAATGTCCCCTCCGTAAACTTTGGTCGTGCCCTTGCCGACCATATAGCAAAAAACAAATACAAATGGAGCGACTGTTTTGCCGATTACGTTCATCCCAACGACGACGGACATCTTTATTACACCGCAGTTCTCTCCGAATATCTTGAAAATGAGCTTGGAAGACCCGTAACAACCGATACCCCCACAAACAAAGTTCTTCCGCAAAAGCACACGGAGCAAGAGCTTTGGTATGACCTTACAATGCTTGAGGCAAATGAGATCGATCTTTCCCTTTCCAAAAACTGGGCGCTTTCCGAGGACGGCAGCAAAATATACCCCACCGCCCAAGACAATGAGCTCGTTATTAAAACCTACGGAAGCGACATTTGCATTGCAAGCCCGCGCGACAACCTTATGTATTATTCCGTTGACGGCGGAGAAGAACTTCACATGAAAATGAACCGCAAACCGCAAACATTGTTTGAAGGACTTTCCGACGGAGAACACATTCTCAGAATACGTGCTGAGGATATAACCAAGCTTTCCATCCAGCGTATCATGTATAACGGCAAAAAATAAATAGCAAAAAGCCGTCGGTTTTATTGACAAGCCGACGGTTTTTATATATAATTGACATAAGGCACAAGCCTTAAATATAAATAAGCGTTTTTGCTTTTGCAAAGCAGAACGGAGGATATTATGAGTATTTATTACGTATCGGCAAACGGCTGCGACAATGCAGACGGTCTTTCACCCGAAACAGCCTGGAAAACGATCGCCAAGATAAACAGTTCAATTATCGGTGGCGATGAAGTGAGATTCCGTTGCGGAGACACCTTTTACGGAAGGATAACTACACCCGCAGGCCCCGACATGGAGCATCCCACCACACTCACAAGTTACGGCGAAGGCGAAAAGCCCACCATAAGCTTATATAAAATAGCTATCCCCGAAAAATGGGAAAAGCACGAAGACGGGGTTTACAAGCTTGACCTTACTGCGCAGGATACAACCACAGGTCTTACCGACCCCAATTCCAACATCGGATTTATGAAGATATCCGGCGTATTTTACTACCGCAAAAAGTTCCGCTACGAAGATCTTGAAGAACAGTGGGATTTTTACTGCGATGAACAATATATATACATCAAATGCGACAAATGCCCTGCGGAGTATTCCGACGACATAAAGCTTGCGGCAGGTCTGCGTTGCATTGCATTTGCCAATAACATAAAGGTTTGCGGAATAACTGTACGCGGAGGCGGTGCACACGGAATCAGCGGAGTTACTGTGGGTGCCAGAATTTATGACTGTGAATTCCACGAGCTTGGCGGAAGCCGCCTTGGCGGTCTTGAAAGAAACGGCAAGTTCAATACCACCCGCTACGGTAACGGTGTGGAATGCTGGTCAAACTCCTCTGACGTTATAGTTGAAAACTGCAAATTCTCGGAAATTTACGATGTTGCCATCACGATGCAGGGTAATGCGGTAGTTAAAAACTGGGAAAACATGTACTTCCGTAACAACATTATGTGGAACTGTGTGCAGTTCTTCGAAATATGGTCTTCGGGAGACCAGCCCGACACCGGTTTTGTTAACTGCTTCTTTGAAAACAATGTCTGCATAAATGCAGGTTACTGCTGGGGATACGATGCACGTCCCAACAAGGGCGTTTCCACTCCTCTGCTCATTTACGGACTTCAGTGCCCCCTGTGCGACATAACCGTTCGCAACAATGTATTCTCCGGCTCCCGTCTTGCCACAGTATTCAAGTCCGGCGGTCCCGCAGCAATACCTTCGGATTATAAGATCTACAACAACACCATTATTCGTCCCAAGGGTCAGCCCATGGCGATGCCTTGTGACAACACTCCCGAACAGTGTGATGCCTTTGAAAAGCTCATCTGCGATAACAACTATGTTGTGGAAGTGGCAACATACCAAAACGAGATCTAAACATTATTATTAAGAACTAAAGCGGTGTGTTAGAAAGCTAACACGCCGCTTTAATGTCTGTTTTACCATATGTGATCTGGCTTTTAACCGTTATCTCAAAATGCGACGAAAACCTTTTGTTTTGACATAAATGAGAATTGACAGATACATCTTTGTGATATATAATGAAATACAAAGATCAGGCTGCAAGGAGGATATTATGAAAATAAAGCAAATTGGTGAACCCAAAGTAATTATGGCAAATGCAAACAGTCATCACTCATACTTCGGATGGCCCACTGCCTCCCGTCTTCGAAACGGAGATATTGCCGTCGCAGCTTCAGGGTTCAGACTTGCTCACGTCTGCCCTTTCGGGAAAGCAGTTATGAGCATAAGCTGTGATGATGGTGAAACCTATACCTTTCCCGCACCCATAATAGACACGCCGCTTGATGACCGTGATGCAGGGCTTTGCCCCTTCGGAAAAAGCGGGCTTATCCTCACATCGTTCAACAATACCGTGGCTTTTCAGCGCGACTGCCAGGATAAGCAGGAAGAAAGCGCAACAAAAAGATATATTGTGTCATACCTCGACACAGTAAACGAGGACGAAGTAAACAAGTATTTCGGGTCGGAATTCACTATAAGTTTTGATAACGGAGTGACTTTCGGGGAAATTTTCAAAAGTCCGATAACTTCGCCTCATGGACCCGTGGAACTTAGAGACGGATCGATTCTTTGGGTTGGAACTGAGCATAAGCCATGTGACTGGTTTGACGGAGGATGCCCCGGGATACTTTCATATAAATTGAACACAGACGGCACCATGGAATACCTGGGCGAGATACCTCAGATATATGAAGGTGATGAACCTTTAAGCTATGCCGAGCCCTATGCTTTTGAATGCAATGACGGAACTGTTATTTGCCACATCCGTGAAAACAGGCATTTTACCCTTTTCCAGTCAGAGTCACACGACGGCGGAAAAACATGGACTGCACCTCACCGTCTTTTGCCAAACGGAAGCGGTGCACCATCACACATCATGAGACATTCGTCGGGAATTCTTATCGCCACATACGGATACAGAACTCCACCCTACGAAATACGTGCCATGATAAGCAAAGATGACGGAAAGACATGGGAGACTGATCTTACTGTCTGTTCTGATCTTTCCACCCATGATATTGGATATCCCTCAACTGTGGAGCTCTCTGACGGAAGTCTTATAACGGTATTTTACAAAGCAAGTAAAGACCGCTCGGATATTGCACAGCAAAAATGGAACTCTGATATTTTGCAACAAAAATGGAAATTCGAATAACACTAAAATCGGTGCGCATTTCTTATGCACACCGATCTTTTATTTATTCTTTTCAATATAAACGCGGTTAACACGTTTGCCGAGATTGCAAAGTATTTCGTAGGATATTGTTCCGCATATTTCGGCAAGCTGTTCTGCCGTAATGCTTTCTTTGCCGTCACAACCGATAAGCGTTACGGTATCTCCGACTGCGGCATCATTTATGCCGCTTATGTCTATCATGGTCATGTCCATGCATACTCTGCCGATTATTGGAGCTTTTTTGCCGCGTACCAACATATATCCGCAATTTGATAAAAGTCTGTTATAGCCGTCGGCATAGCCTACGGAAACGGTGGCGATCTTCATGTCGCGCTCTGCTATATACGTCTGCCCGTAGCCAACTCCCTCACCTTTTTTTATACATGTTACATGATTTATGCGGGATTTGAAGCTCATGACGGGAAGAACGTCTTCATCATCATATTCGCACCCGTAAAGTGCAATGCCGTATCTTACAAGATCAAGATGATACTCGGGATATTTTAAAGTTCCCGTACTGCTGCACATATGCTTGAATTTGAAGTTTAATCCCAATTCTTCAAGCATAGATACCGTTTCGGAAAATCTTGCAAACTGAGTCTTTGTGAATTCCTCATCCGCATAGTTACAAAAATGAGAAAATATGCCCTCAGTAATGAGCAGATTATTATTTTTTATAATTTCCGCAGACTGTTTAAGTTCATCAGAAAGTATGCCTTTGTGTGCCATAAAACCAATACGGTTCATTCCCGAATTAAGCGCTATATGCATTCTCGCACTCACACCTTTTTCCGAAACGTATTCCGAAAGACTCTTTAATGACTGTAAAGAATCCACGGTTATGGAAATATCGTTTCGGATAGCAGCACTGTAATTAGGCGGGAACATAGGTCCCAAAACAAGAATAGTTCCACCTATTCCGTTATCACGCAGCTCCAGCGCTTCGCTTGTGTTTGCCACAGCAAAATACCTTGCACCGCAGGAATAGAGTTTGGATGCCACTCTCACCGCTCCGTGGTTATAAGCATCTGCCTTTACTATGGCAAGGATGTCGGTATTTCCACGCAATTTTTCACGCGCGGTTTTATAATTGTGCTCTACCCTGTCAAGATCTATCTCGACATAGGCAGAATATCCTTCAATTTCTTTTACCATTATTTTCCTCTGATATTTATGGATAACTGATTTTTTTGAAATATATTTCAGCGGTAAACACACCGTCCGAGCCACTGAATTCCAACGGAACCCCGCTCAAAGAATCGTAGGTCATACGGGCGGAAATACTGTCACCTGCCGTTTTGAAACAACACGTTTTTGCATTTATGCTTCCGTTTGAAGAATCATACAGCACATCGGATATTTCTTTTTTCGGCAACGATTCCAGCGCAAGTGCAGTTTCGTCCGAAAAGCAGGACAAAGCAATGTTGAGTTTTGTCAATGCGTTTTGCGGAAGCGGAACCTTCATTCCGTAATAGTTAAAAAACAGGTTTCCGCTCTGCCCGTCCGCACCGCTTTCCACTGTCATTCCCGAAAGCTCTGCGGGCGATAAAAACGATATTTTAACGGAATCGGACTTTTGGACGTTTGCAGTCCCTTCGAGTTTTGATGTGCCATCGGACAACACAAAATTTATCTCTGCACAGTAATCGGAATACAAAAGCTCCGTGAGTCTTCCCATTCCGCGGTCAGCTGTGCATCCGCAGATCATCGGTATCACCGCAAAACACAGCAACACAACATATTTTGCTTTTTTGCAATTAACTTTAAATATATCTGTTCCCTCCCGCAAAAAGTATATTAAAGCATATTCGCGAAAGGGGGTTTATATTCATTATTATAACTCAAAAACTTTGTTTGTGCAATACCTGTTTTCTCTTTTGTGACATGGTTTATTAAAAATAAAGTTTTTCCGCAAGAACCACAAACTGATCGGTGGAAAGTTCTTCTCCTCGCACATTTCTGTTTCCGAAAAGCGACTCCACAAGATCTCCAAGCTTTTCCTTGGTATCGAACGACGGAATGCAAAGGCTCATAAGAGTATTCACAAGCGTCTTTCTGCGCATTGAAAATGCAGCTTTTATGACTTTTGATGCTTTTTCTATCTGATCTTTTGAATAACGCGCAGGTTCATATATTGATATTTTAACAACGCTGGAATCTACCTTGGGTTTGGGATTGAAATTTCCGGCTGAAACATCAAACAGCTTAACCGCTTTGCCGTAAAGTCCGATTGCTGCCGTGATAGCACCGTAATCGTCACTGCCCTGCTTTGCACAAAGTCTGCGGGCAACCTCCTTTTGCACCATAACGGTTATGAAGGAAAACTCTCCGTATTCCTCAAGAAGCTTCATGAGCACGGGCGTTGTTATGTAATACGGCAGATTTGCGCACACCGAAACGGGCAATGTTTTCCCGTCTTGCTGCCTGTATTCCGCAAGAAGCGGCGCAAGCTCCACCTGCATGACATCTCGGTTTACAACTGTGATATTATTATACCCGGCAAGGGATTCTTCAAGAATGGGAATGAGCTCGGTATCTATCTCCACGGCAAGAACCTTTGAAAAGCGTTTGGCAAGCTCCTTTGTGAGTATTCCCGCACCGGGACCTACTTCAAGTATCAGACTTTCTGCACGCTTTCCGTCGGACACATCAAAATCGGTGCATCCTTCGGCGATACGAGCCGGTATCCGAACATCGGTCAGAAAATTCTGACCGTACTTTTTCTGCATTTTAAAATTATGTTTTTCAAGCAAATAATTATCAGACATACTTTATCCTTTGTTTTAAAAATCGTATCCCCTGCCAATCGGCAGGGGACGTGAATTATTGCAATAGTCCGAGATTCAAATGCCGTGACTATACTTATTATTTTTCTTCAGCGGTAACTTCGGAAAGCTTATATTTTTTGTAGCTGCTGAGCTTTGTTTTGTTGAGCACGGGATTACCGTTGCTGTTATACTCAACCTTTGAAAGCTTGCCCGATACAATATAGCTGTTTGTGCCAAAGAAGAGAGGAGCGGAGGGAACCTTTTCTGCAAGCATTGCTTCTGCCTGCTTGTAGATCGCAAGTCTTTCTGCCGCATTCTTTGCACCGAGGATGCCGGTTGCGGATGCCACTTCGCCTTCCTCGTCAAGTTCAACAACACCTTTGATAAGCGCGTTGTACTCTTCGTCGTCAAAGCCTGTTATATGAGGAGAAGAGGGTTCTGCATCGTCATCAACGGGAACAACGCTTCCGCTGAATTCACGTGCAAAAGGAACGAGGAAAGAATATGCATCGGCAGACATTGCGCAGTTATCAAAACCGATAACTTCAAAATCGCCGCTTGCGAGCTTTGTTTCGAATTCGGAAACCTCATGCTGTTTATCTGATTTTGCGGTAAGCTTTTCGATCTTGGCGTTGAAGCCGAGGTTCTTCCAAACGGACTGAGCATATTCTGCAACAGCAATTTCCCAGTCGTTGTCCTTGCGTACTGTGATGGTGAAGTTGCCCTTTGTGACGCCTGCTTCCTTGAGGAGCGCCTTTGCTTCATCAAGCTTTGCGGATGCAGAAATAACATCCTCTGCAGCATCTCTGTATTCTTTCTTTCCCTTGTCGTCAGCGATAACACCCGTGGGAACATAACCGGTTGCGGGAACCGCGCCACGGCCTACGATGGATGCGATCTCATTTCTGTCAAGCGCAATGGAAAGAGCTTTTCTTACTTTCTCGTTTGCAAAAAGCTTGTTTTCTGTGTTGAAATAGTAGGTATATGCAGAACCTGCCGCAAAGCTGTCTGCCTTGGAGGCATACTGTTCATAGCCTTCCTTGGAGAAAGAACCGATGAGGAATACTCTTTCGATGCCTTCTTTGAGATTGTAATTTTCGATCTGAACATCAGGCTCGTTGGCAAAATTGATGATGAATCTGTATGGGGTAACATACTGTGTTACTTTCTGCTCGGGGTTGAGGTTTCTGTAATAAGAAGAACGCTCGAGCATAAGGAACTCGTTTGTCCACTCTTTCACAAGGAAGGGACCGTTTGTAACTATACTGTTTACGGTATCGTCGCCGTCTCTCTGCTTTTTGAGGTGGAAAGCCTGAGCCCAGTCATCGCCGTAAGTGGAGATAACATCCTCACGTAAGGGAGTGAATACGGGACTTGCAAGGTTGCGAAGGAAATATTCAACATCTGTGAATTCTTTTTCGAATATAATTTCAACAGTACTTGCGTTGATGGCGGAGAATCCAACGTCATCTATTGTAACAAGACCTGATTTTGCAGCCTTTGCGTTTTCGATGGGATAAAGAACCGCCGCTGCGGGATTGCTGTTTTCGGGAGCAAGCAGACGCTTGAAGGAATAAACCACGTCATCCGCATCTACTGCCACACCATCGGACCAGCTTGTGGAAGCAAGCTTTATCTGAAGCTTGAGCTTTCCGTCGCGTTCATCTTCCTCGTATTCCCATTCCTTTGCAAGAGCACCTTCAAGCTTTCCGCTTTCGGAGATCTTGAAAAGACCTTCGTAAATAAGACTATAGTATTTGGAGAGTTCGGAATCATACTGGATTCTGCCGGGATCAAGGTCATAGGGGTAAGTTGCGATATAAGCATTGATCTCAGCGCCCTTGTCGATCACTTCAACTTCTGCGTCTTCAATGTCTTCGTCAATCTTTTTGTTGCTGCAGCCTGCAAGTGTCTGAGTCGCCATAAGCGCCGCAAGAAGCAATGCGAGACCGGTCTTAACGGAAAGTTTTTTCATTTATGTTCCTCCTGTTGAATCGTTGATGCCAATCAACGTTTTGGGAAATGGCACCACCCGTGGCGGTTTCTTCCCGACATCGTAAATACGATGCGGTAATATGTGCGAAAACTGTGCATTACTGGAAATTGCTGCGGACAGCAAAAAAATGCGACCGCCTGTTTTTCTTTGCAAAAACGGAAAATGCAAACAACTACGCACGCTAAATATATTATATCACTGTTTTTCAAAATCTGCAAGCAAAAAAAACCACATTTTTCAGAATTTGTCTTTTGCACAATTACAAAGAAAAATATTGTGCATATTTCACAAAATTCACAGTTTTATTTTTTTCGATATGCGATTTTTCCTGTCGATAACATAGGCGTTTGAAGCATCAAAGCCAAATAGATGTATCTCCGTTGCAGGAATAAAATAAGGGCACTTCCCTTTCGGGAAAGAATGTATTAACTTATGCTTTATATCGGAAAGCATCGTTGTTTCCGATTCGTTATATATTCTATGGAATTCTGCGGGCAAAGACCCTTGCTGTGACAGCAGATAGTCATATCTTACATATTCAGAAAGAGCGTAAAGTTGCTCGGTGTTAAGCTTCATTTCTTCCTTCGCATAAGCATACAGTGCAGAATAGATTTTCACGGGCGGCATGGCACCGAAATTTTCAAGGTAAAAGCAAAGCTTTTCAAAAAATCCGAAAGGCGATATGCAAAGGCTTACCATATATTTTATACTTGAATACCATGGGTTGTCTTTTTTGCAAAATTTTTCGGCGCATTCCCCGACATCAGACAGCTTTCTCAGATCATCAAAAGAAGCGGTGGAGCTTTCCAGTACCGTATATGGAGGGTTATCAAGATATTTGATTCCGTATTTTTCAGAATCCTCGATCATTTTGGTGCCCGGCAGTATCTTCAGTATTCCCACCTGAATACAGTCGCAAAGACCGTATATCGCATCGAAGGAGCTTGCAATACCGCCGTAAGTATCAAGCGGCAGACCGCAGATAAGGTCGAGGTGGACCGTAATATTTGTTTTTTCACGCAGCTTTCTGACATTTGCAAGGATCTTTTGAGTATCGTCATTTCTTCCGATGGCAAGCAATGTCTGCGGTGTTATCGTCTGCACCCCGATCTCAAACTGAAAAAGTCCTTTCGGTGCTATAGAAAGTATTTCCACGCAAGCATCGTCAAGCAAAGCCGCACATATTTCGAAATGCAGTGCCGGACCTTTATATTTTCCGTTTTCCATATACTTTTCCGAAAGCTGTATAAAATACGAAAACAGTTCCTTTGCACGTTCTTTGTCTGCATTGAAAGTACGGTCAACGAATTTTATGGTACGTACATTATGCGACAAGATAACAGCGATCTCTTTTTTTACAACATCCGCAGGTTTGAATCTCAGCTTTTCACCGCGTTTTTTCACGGAAGAAAGGCAATAAGAGCAGTTGTAGGGGCACCCGCGCGAGGATTCGTAATATATTAGTTTCCCATCGCAAAACGCATCGTCATTTCCATCAGAAAAATACGGCTCGGTGCTGTTCCCGAATCCGTCAAATATGCCGCCGTCTATGATCGTTTTAGGGCTGTATTTACCGTCAGCCGCATCGCATATGGCAACCTCGCCCTCACCTTTTATGAGATAATCCGCAAAAGGATACTTTTCAAAAAAATCCCTCCCCTCAAAAGACACCTCCGGTCCTCCGAAAAGCATGAGCGATCCTGGCAAAAGCTTTTTCAGCACGCCCGCTGCCTCAAACTGCTGGTATCTATTCCATATATAAACGGAAAAAGCGTACATATCCGCTTTTTCGGCATACAGCTTTTCTGTGAGCGAAAGCACTCCGCCACGATCGTTTACCGTGGTTTCGATTATTTTAACATCATGCTTTTCGCAAAGGCATTTTTTCAGTATTCTGACCGCGGCATTTGTGTGCGTGTATGAAGAATTCTGAGCAACAAGAACTATTTTCACAAAAACATCTCCTGTTTTATAAAGAATAAACCGCAAAATATACGGCAAAAATAGTGCTGTGACCCATTATTTTCAAAATCGGGAAAGGAATGAAACTTAATGAAGAAAACAGCATTTGCGGCACTTTCAGCCGCATTGATATTTATCATGAACTGTGCGGTTTTTGCAACCTATGACCTTTCGGTGGGACTGGATATTATAAAATCCAAGGTCGAAGTCAAAAAATGCGGTGAGATAAACACCGCAGTGGAATTTGCCGAAGATGACTTTGACAAGATCATCGGAAAAGCGGAATATATAACTTTGATGACATTACCCGAAAAGGCTTTGGGGAAACTTATTCTCGGTGGAAAAGAAATAACCGCGGGACAGACTGTGACACGCCGAAGTCTTGGCGGAATGCGCTATATACCAAAAAACGATACCGCAGGAACAGCATCGTTCACGTTCCGCAACGCAGCAAGTGACAAAAACGGATACGGAGTATGTTCAATATATATACTTGAGGAAAAAAACAATGCTCCCGAAGTTACGGAAATGTCATTTGAAACCTCGAAAAACATTACGCTTAAAGGTTTTCTGGAATCCCATGACCCTGACGGGGACGAGCTCTCTTTCACCATCGTATCGGGCGCCCGCCACGGCACCGTAAGACTTACGCACGAAGCAAGCGGACATTTTATGTACACTCCAAAAGCCGATTTTACGGGCAGGGATATCTTTACTTTCAGAGCCCGTGACTGCTACGGAAACGGGTCATGCGCCGTAAAAGTGATAGTTCACGTACACGAACCCGAAAGCAACACGGTATTTTACGACATGACAAACCACTGGGCGCACAACAGTGCCATTGAGATATATTCCGACGGATTGATGAGCTTTTCGGAATCGGAGGGCAAAAAGTATTTTATGCCCGACGGCACCATATCCCGTGGGGATTTCCTTGCCATATCCATGATAGCGGCAGGACTCGAGGACCGTGTGATGCGATCGGATGCTCCTTCTTTTGCCGATGCAGGCAGCATTCCGCAAAACATTAAAAGTTATGCCGAAACCGCCTACGCACTTGGAATAATATCCGGATATCCCGATTCGCACGGAGTAAGCTTTGAAAGCGGAAGGCCCGTTACACGCAAAGAAGCTTCGGCTATCATTTCAAGGATTTTAAGCTTGAAAAAGGATTCTGTGAACACCTTTTCCGAGATAAGCACATCAACTTCTGACACTCATGGTATTCTTGTGGGAAACGGATTTTATGAACTTTCTCCGGATAGCCACATTACCCGTGCACAAGCGGCACAAATATATTGTCGGATAAAAGATATGTGCGCTGAAGACAAAAATTCAGATGAAGTCACCGGAAAAGGGGGAATATTCCCTAAACTCCTTGGTTTTTTCAGTAAAAAAAGTTAACTTTCACGCAGAGAAAGGACTTTTTCCTCATCGGCGGTAACATATGCCGAATAGTTGGTATCGTAGATAACAAATCCGGGTTTTGCGCCCGACGGTTTGCGGATATTTTTTATTCTGGTATAATCCACCGCAACATTCGGTATCTTCTTTCCGCTCGAATAATACGCTGCGATCATCGCACATTCCGTAAAATCCACTGCGTCCGGCTCAGTATCACCGCAAAGCATGACGGTGTGTGAGCCGGGCATATTTTTTACATGGAACCAATAGTCGTTCTTTCCTGCCGCAACAGTGGTCACATAATCGTTCTGCAGATTGTTTTTGCCGCAAAGCACGCGGTATCCGCCGCTTGTCACAAACACCATGGGGTCGTATGTGTTCTTCATTTTGCGACGGGAATCCTTTTTGATGCGCGAATTTGAACGGGACAGCGAATCCAGCTTCTTTCCGTATCCGCCCGAGCGAAGTTCGTCGCGTATCTCCTCAAGATCTTTTTCGTTCTGCGCTTTTGTCAGGCTCTCGAAGATCGTATCTATATATCTGAGTTCTGACGCTGACTGTTCAAGCTGAAGTGCAAGATTTTCTTCGGCAGACTTCATTTTATTGTATTTTTTATAATACTTCTGAGCATTTTGAGACGGTGTGAGATTGATTTCAAGCTCTATCTCCACCGCAGGCATATTTTCCTCCGAATAATCGACCACCTGCGCCTTTGTCATACCTTTTTTCAAAAGATACATATTGGCAGTAATAAGATCTCCGTACTTTCTGAACTTTTCTTTTTCTGCACACGCGGCAATATCTTCGCGCTGAAGGTCTGCTTTTTTCTGTATGCGTGCGGAAGCGTTTGACAAAAGCTTTAAGATATCCTGGGATTTCTGCCTTATTCTGTCGCGCAGATCCCTCTCGCCGTAATAATGGTCAAGAAGCAAAGAAAAACTCTCAAACGGCACCGTTACGCATTCATTCTCGTACTGAAAAATATCACAAAATGCAATATCGGTCGCTTCTCCGCTTTTGTTTTTTATAAGGAACGGTGAAAAAACACCGTTTTCAACGGGTTTATATACTGCGCAGAAATTCAGATACAGATTATCGCACAGCCCATCCGATATTATACTTGACAAATAACACGATGTGTTTTTTGCGGTGCGGTAAGTTATCTCCCGTGCCGTCAGCGGGGAAAGGCCCGTATAATGGGAAAGCAAATATTTATCGCAGGGATATTCTCCTCCGTTTGATTCAACAAATTCGGATATGCGTTTTAAAAAAGTATCTTTTGCTACACCAAGCGGACTTATTCTGTTTTCGGGCAGTGGCAAAGGCTCATATCGGAAACCACAGATGAGTTTTCGTTTTTCATCCGAGGCAAGCTCGGAGATCCTGAGTGCCGAGACCACCTTTTTTTCGCTGTCGCAGAAAATGATGTTGCTGTATCTTCCCGTGGTTTCAAGAATAAGATATTTTTCCGTGGGGAATCCCAGCTCGTTATACGAGCTTATTCTTATTTCAACAGCTCTTTCAAATCCGAGCTGAGAGATCTGTGCAATTATTCCTCCCGAAAGATGCTTTCTTAAAAGCATGCAAAACATAGGAGGAGAAAGCGGGTTTTCTTTTTCGAGCTTTGTAAGGCATATTCTTGCAGAACCCGCCTTTGCGCTTACCAGCAGTCGATGGGTATCTCTGCCGTTTTTAGCCGTAATGATAAGCTCATCCCGCTCAGGCTGCTGTATCTTTTCTATTTTGGCTCCCGTAAGAACCGTTTGCAGCTCATGGGTCACAGCCGCAGTAAAACCTGCATCAAATGGCATTTTATTTTCCTTTCAGGGTTATCAGATAAGAGTGTAGGGGCAACAGGAATCGGAAACCGATACCTGCAATTTTGGAAACTTTGTGCGAAGTCTTCCCGCTATTTCTTCTGTCACGGGGTTTTCGGTAAAATAGTGACCTGCATCAAAAAGGCACAATCCGTGCTCATTTGCCGTTATAAACGAATTATGAGAAAGGTCTGCTGTGACGTATGCATCGGCACACTCGCAGGCAAGCTCAACAAAATCCTTGCCTGCACCTCCGAGCACCGCCACGGTTTCTATATTTTTATTCTCATTAACCGAGCAACGCATGGTGCCGCAACCGAGAGTATTTTTTATATGGTCGGCAAATTCGCGCGCCCCTATCGGTCGGGAAAGTTTACCGATTCTTCCAAGTTCCGCAAATGGACATATATCCGTAAGTCCAAGCTTTTTTGCCAGCACATCGTTTACACCGCCGCACGCGCTGTCAAGACGTGTGTGATATGAAAACACCGCAACGCTTGCGGATATCAGTTCAGAAACATAGTCGAACTCTACACCACGTATATTCCTCATCGGTCTGAAAATGAATGGGTGGTGGGTAATTATAAGCTCTGAGCCTTGCTTTTTTGCATCTTCTATAATCTTTGCATTTATTTCAAGGCAGACGGTGACTTTTTCTATATTTTTATCGAGGTTACCGCAAAGCATTATGCCGTCGTTATCCCAGCTTTCGGAATATTCGGGCTTTGCCCATGTGTTCATGTATTCATTTATTTCATGTAAGGTCGGCATCGGGGCACTCCCTTTCGATATATTCTTTCATTTCGCAAAAGAGTTTCTCTTCCTCAAGAAAAACATCCTCTCGGCAAGCATCTTTTTTTCCGCTCCTTGCGTTTATGTTATTCTTAAGGACAGTATATTTTTTTAAAAACGCTTTTCTGAACAGTTCGTCACGTGCAGACAGTCCCTGCTTTCCGAAATACTGCTCGAGCAAAGAGTATTCACGGGTCATTCCGTCATACACGGCAGATATTACACAGTACAGCTTTCCCGCATCCTCAACTCTTTTCTCATCGGTTATAAGGTAACCGTTTTCGCAAAGATACCGACGCAGGATATGCTCCTTTGACTGCGGTTGAAGCACAAAGCCGATCTTTTCTTTTTCGCGCCGCACAAACTCTGCATCGGACAGAATATGTACTATGAGCTCTCCGCCCATTCCCGCAATTATCACTCTGTTTATCTTGATGCCGTCAAGCCCCGTAAGACCGTCGGTCTTCACAACGTGTGTTCTTTCGGCATAAAACTTTCCCGCAGAGCGTATGTTTTCCTCAGCCGCACGGCAGGGGCCTTCGTTTATATCCGTACACGTAATGTGGCAAAAATCCCCTTTTGAAAGCAGAAAAAGCGGCAATTTTGCATGATCCGTTCCAACGTCTACGGCATACAGCCCCTCAGCGTTTTCCTCGCACGATAAACGAACGGCGGCAATTTCTGCCACCGTTTTAAGCCGTTTGCCGATATTCTGAAGCTTATTTTG
This sequence comes from Clostridia bacterium, assembly GCA_017549405.1. Taxonomy (GTDB): domain Bacteria; phylum Bacillota; class Clostridia; order Oscillospirales; family CAG-382; genus UMGS1052. The sequence goes on from JAFYUY010000081.1 coordinate 19,285, forward strand.
TTGCAAGGTAGTCATTGATCTTTTCAACGAGTTCGTCGCAATCAACACCGTGAACTTCGCAAGCCTGTTCTACTGTTTCTCCTCTTGCGGAAGGACAGCCGAGGCAGTGCATTCCGATCTCAAGGAAAAACTTCGCGCATTCTCTGTCTGCATCAAGGATATCTCCGATGATCATGTCTTTTGTGATCTGTGTCATAATAATAACCTCCGTAAAAAATATAAATTTTATATTACCGCATTATTATATACCATTTGTTTTGATTTTTCAATAATTTTTATTGAAATTCATGGTTTTTTTACCTTTACACTTTATATTATAGAAAGAAAATGAAAAAACCGCTTTACTTTTTAAACAGAAAGTGGTATAATAGTATAGATTTTTATATTATGGAGATTTATGCTTAATGATAATTCTGGGAATAGACCCCGGATACGCCATTGTGGGGTTCGGCGTTATCGGATATTCAAATAACAAAGCCGTGCCCATAGAATACGGTGCCATAACTACCCCCGCCCATGTAAAGACGGAGCTCAGGCTTTGCGAGATATACGACGGTATATGTGAGCTTTGCGACAAATTCCGTCCCGACGCCATATCCATAGAAGAGTTGTTTTTCAACACCAATGCCAAGACCGCAGTAAATGTTTGCCAAGCGCGCGGAGTGATCCTTCTTGCGGCAACGAGGGCTGGCATTCCGATCTTTGAATACACCCCTTTACAGATAAAGCAGGCGGTAACCGGCTACGGAAGGGCCGAAAAGCATCAGATGATATCTATGGTGACCACCTTACTTAATCTTAAATCTCCCCCAAAGCCCGATGATACGGCAGATGCGCTTGCCGCCGCCATATGCCACGGCTATTGTTCGTCATCCGCCCTTTTTAAACTTCAGTAAACAACGGAGACTTTATGTTTTACTATCTTAACGGAAAACTCACCCTGCTCCGCCCCGACTTTGCGGTGATCGACTGCAGCGGTGTCGGATATCTTCTTTCCATAAGTGCCACGACGCACGCACGCCTTTCGGGGTGCCACAGCATACTTCCCGACGGAACGGGAGACGGAAATGAACAAAAGCTTTTTGTGCATTTTTCCGTGAAGGAGGATTCTCAGGAGCTTTACGGCTTCTTTGACGAAGAAGAGCGCGATATATTCAAGCTTCTTATAACCGTTTCGGGCATTGGTCCGAAAGGTGCACTTTCAATACTTTCGGCACTCACTCCCGGCGAAATTGCCGTTGCCTGTGCTTCCGACGATGCGAAAGCCATAGCACGCGCCAACGGAATAGGTCTTAAAACTGCGCAAAAAGTCATAATAGAACTGAGAGATAAGATAGCAAAGCTCGTATCGCCTCAGGCAAATGAAGTAGATACCGAAACGGGCGAAGTGAAGCTTTCTGCATCCAACGCAAACGATGCAATTTCCGCACTCACGGTGCTCGGTTACAACAGAGCACAAGCCGCAAAGGCAGTAAAGGCTGCCGGAAACGGAACAGTTGAAGAGATTATAAGAAAAGCACTTTCGTTGCTTATGAAGTAAAGGAGTATAAACCTTGATCAAAAGCACAAGAAACAACGAATTTGAAGAAAACGAATTTGATTTTGAAAACCGCATAATAAGCTCCCGCGAGATAAACGAGGATTCCGAAAATGAGCTGTCGCTCCGCCCGAAGACTCTTTCTGAATATGTGGGTCAGAAAGGCGTTAAGGAAAAGCTTGCCATATCCATGGAAGCGGCAAAAATGCGCGGCGAATGCCTTGACCACATTTTGCTCCACGGACCTCCCGGGCTTGGAAAGACCACCCTTTCGGCTATAATCGCCTCGGAAATGGGTGCGGGTATACGCATAACCTCGGGTCCCGCCATTGAAAAGCAGGGAGACCTTGCGGCACTTCTTACCAACCTTAAAGAAAATGACATTCTTTTCATAGACGAGATACACCGTCTGCCCCGCCAGGTAGAAGAAATCCTATATCCCGCCATGGAAGATTTTAACCTTGATATCATAATGGGAAAAGGTCCTTCGGCAAGAAGCATCCGTCTTCCCCTGCCCCATTTCACTCTTATCGGTGCCACAACGCGTGCGGGTCAGCTCACATCTCCTCTGCGTGACCGTTTCGGACATCTTATGCGCCTTGAGCTTTACAACGAGAATGAGCTTGCAGATATTGTGACACGAAGTGCGGGCATACTCGAAATGCCGATAGAACATGACGGCGCTCTTGAGATCGCCCGTCGCTCCCGCGGAACGCCCCGTATTGCCAACCGACTTTTGAAGCGCGTTCGCGATTATGCTCAGGTCAAGGGTGACGGAGTGATAAACCGCAAAATGGCGGACGGCGCCCTCAGTCTTCTCGAAATAGATGAGCTG
>JAFYUY010000082.1 GCA_017549405.1 Clostridia bacterium
CGAAACACCGAGAGAAGCCATTGCCTGCATTAGCGGTGCGGGATCGGGACCGAATTTTTCATCTTCAAAGGTAAGGTGCTTTTTTTCACCGCCTAAGGTATATTCTATCTTTGAAAAATGGCAGTGCAGATTTTCGGCAACGTGTGCCCCGCAGACCGATGAGATCTTTTCAAACACGCGCTTATAATCATCGGCAACGGAAAATACTCCACCACATTCACGTGCGTTCATGTGACCGAAATCCACCACAGGCACAACGGTTTTATCAACTGCACACATTGCGAGAACTTCGTCAAGGGTGCCAAGCTGATTGACCTTGCCCATTGTTTCGATTCCGAGTTTCACGCCGTATAGTCCCGCATCCTGAAGCTGCTGCAAAGCGTAGGAAAGAGCACCGACAGCATATTCAAGAGCAACCGATCTTTCAAGCTTTGCGGTACTTCCGGCGTGAATTACCATAAGACCGCCACCCATGGAAGATAATGCCTTCGCGCTCTGCAAAATATATTTTGAACTGCCCTTTCGTTTCTCCTCCTCCACCGAAGAAAGGGAGATAAAATAGGGCGCATGGATCGAAAGGGAGATCCCGTTCTGAGCTGCCGCTTCACCTATTTTTTTATAGGTATCGGCAGAACCCATAACTCCCCTGCCCGCCTCGACCTCATATGCATCAAGACCGAAGTTTTTAACAAATTCGGGTGCCTGAAATGTGCTTTTGAATCCTGCGGCATAAAAGCAATCTGAATTTCCGCCCGGTCCGAAAAGAGGTTTTGCCATATTTATTTTCCTCCGTGAAGCTTAAAGTATTTTTTCATAAAAGGTCTTTCACACATTCTTTTGAATCTGTTGAAAGCCGTAGTAACATCTTTTATCGGAAAAACCGTAACTGCAACGCAGCCGGCAAGGTGCGCTGCCAGCACATCGGTAAAGATCTGGTCACCCACACCCGCGCATTGCGAAGGTGCAAGCCCCCGCATCTTCATTATTTGCTTATGGACATGACAAAACGGCTTGTGAGCATCGGCAAAAAATTCGTAACCTGCACTGCGCGCATATTTTTCCACACGCGGCACATGGTTATTCGACACAAAAACCACATCTATTCCGTTTTGGGAAAGAGATTTGAACCATTCTGTGTTTTGCGGTGTGGGGAGTTCATCGTCATAGGTTACAAGGGTGTTGTCTATATCCATAAACAAAAGCTTTATCCCTCGTTCGGTAAAAAAGCTTTGCGGTATATCATAAACCGTTTGTTTATAGAGCTCGGGTATAAATAGCGACATATTATTCTCCGTGGTATTCAAAAATGCGGGCTGCGTAACCGTATGGATGCGCAGCCCGAATGATGATAAAAGTTTTAGAAGAAATTATTCCGTAAGAAATCTTTTCTTTAAGAAATTTTTTCTTTAAGAAAATTTTTCTTTAGAAAAATTACGCTTCGGTAGTTTCTGCTTCTTCAGCTTCAACAGCTTCTTCAACTGCTTCTTCTGCTGCTTCGGGAGCGAGAAGAGCCTTGATGGAAAGGCTTACCTTCTTGTTTTCCTCATCAATAGCAGTGATCTTTGCAGCAACAGTTTCGCCAACGGAAAGAACGTCAGCGGGCTTCTGGATCTTCTGTTCGCAGATCTGAGAAATGTGGATAAGTCCGTCAACGCCGGGAACGATCTCTGCGAAAGCTCCGAAAGGCATGAGGCTTACGATCTTAACTTCTGCGATATCTTCAACAGCATACTTGCCTGTGAAGATAGTCCAGGGGTTGGATTCTTCGGTCTTGTAGCCGAGAGAGATTCTCTTCTTTTCAACATCAAGAGCCTTTACGAATACGTCGATGGTATCGCCAACCTTAACAACCTCGGAAGGATGCTTGATGTGCTTCCAGGAAAGTTCTGTGATGTGAACCATACCGTCAACTCCGCCGAGATCAACGAAAGCACCGTATGCTGTAAGAGACTTAACAGTACCTGTGTAGTTCTTACCTTCTTCAACGGTTTCCCAGAACTTAGCCTGAGCTGCTTTTCTTTCTTCGCGGATAACAACTCTCATGGAGCCTACAGCGCGTCTTCTCTGATCATTGGTGTCGATGATCTTGATTCTGCCCTCTTGACCGATAAGCTTTGTGAGTTCTTCTTCAGCAGGAGCGTTTTCGCTTCTGGGAAGAGTTGTGTGAGAAGCGGGAATAAACACTCTGTTGGGACCCGCCTGGAAAATCACGCCGCCGCGAACCGCTTCAACGACCTTACCGTTAAGGATGGTGCCGTTTTCAAAAGCGTCCTTGATCTCGTTCCAGTTCTTGTCAACGTCCATGCGCTTCTTGGAAAGAGAAACGATGCCTTCGGCGTCATTGAATTTAACTACGACTACATCTATATTATCGCCCACTTTGAAGTTTTCTTCAACTTTAAAGTTAGGATCAAAGCTAAGCTCGGAATAAGGAATAATACCTGTGTGCTTAATGCCGAGATCTACGTGAACTTCTGTGTTTGTAACCGAAGTGATAACTCCCTGTACCCTTTCTCCTGCTCTTATGGACTTGTATGAAGCATTGAGCATTTCCTCAAATGTCATGGTGTCCTTGATTTCAGGTGTTTCGATTGCTGTTGCATCAGAATTGATTGTCATTTCGTTTGTCATTCTGATTTTTACCTCCTCTATTATATCATCAGGCGTTGAAGCGCCTGCTGTTATTCCTGCGGTGAAATTTCCGCAAAAATTGTCTCTGTAAAAACGTCCGATCTCGGCAAAAGGAACATCTTCCGCCGTTTCGGCGAAATATGTAGCCTTACAGATATCACGGCAGATGTCATAAAGCTTTTTGGAATTGGAGCTTTGTTTTGCACCCAACACCAGCATTACGTCCGAAATACCGGCAAGCTTCCCTGCCTCATTCTGACGATTTTCAGTAACACTACATATTGTATCAAAAATTTTCGGTTTTGTATATAGTTTTTTTATTAATTTTTGGTAATTTTCATATTTTTTTAGATTAAAAGTGGTCTGACTTACCATTATCGGGCAATTTTGGTCATCATTTCCAATAATTTCGCAACATTCAGCCAACTCTTTTTCGTCCGAGCAGATAAAAACTCTGCCATGAGCATAGCTTTTTATCCCCTCGACCTCGGGATGATTCTTATCACCGATGATGATGGTATCTGTTTTTTCGTCGGAATTACTCTCAACTATTCTGTGGATCTTCTTAACAAATGGGCATGTTGCATCCACATATCGCAGCCCGCGTTCCTCCAGCATTGAAGAAACAGCTCTCGGCAAGCCGTGGGCCCGGATAACAAATACCGCATCGGGATACCTTTCTGCAGTGGAAAGAATGTCCTCCTCGCGGCATATCTCAACGCCGCGTGCACGCAACCTTTCAAGATATGTGGGATTATGAATGAGCTCTCCTACGGTAAAAATATGCTTTTCACCGTCAGCAATCAGCTTTTCCACGGCATCCACGGCACGTCGTACGCCAAAGCAGAATCCGGAATTCTCTGCAAGAAGCACCTTGGCTCCCTGCGGCAAAATTTTCTTTTCCATATCAAAGTTTTTCATATGCGTCCTCAAAAAGATCGCATACTTTATCGAAAATCATGCCTGATGCCTTTTCAAACTGCTCCTTGTCGCCGTCGGTAAATCCCAATGAGTCATACGGGATGGGCTTTCCGATAACAACGTGAGTTTTTATGAAAGGAACCATTTTTATTTTTTTATTCACAACAGCAACGGGCAGAATATCGCTCTTTGAATGGAAAGCGCACATTCCCGCACCGTGGCGTATAGGTGTTTTACGTGGCATGACAGACGGACGACGGGTTCCCTGCGGGAACATACCCACGCATTCGCCCTCTTTTAGAAGTCCGATGGTGGTCTTTATGGCACGCACATCGGCTGCACCGCGGCTTACGGGGAAAGCACCGAGCGCCTTTAATATTCCTTTGACGACGGGGATCTTAAAAAGTTCCTGCTTCGCCATAAATCTTACCTGGCGGGTCTTTATGCAGGCTCCTATAAACACGGCATCCCACATTGACATATGATTTGCGCACACAAGGACAGCACCCTCGGGTACGTTTTCGTGTCCGTGAACTTCAACTCTGAACATCGCCCGAATATATGCCGCCACGAATTTCTGACAAAAAGTATAAAATTTCATATCAGTTTTTCCTTTATTATCTGTAATGCTTTTTCAACGGTAGCATCAATTCCAAGTTCTCCGTTGTCAAAGATGATCGCATCGTCTGCAGGAACACAGGGAGCGACAGCACGTGTGGAGTCGTTCGTGTCACGTGTCTGCATATCCGAGAAAACTTCTTCATATGTTACGTTCTTGCCCTTTTCGCAAAGCTCAAGATATCGTCTGTGCGCACGCACAGCGGGGTCTGCGTGCATAAATATCTTGACCTGGGCATCGGGAAGGATAACTGTTCCTATATCGCGCCCGTCCATAATGACATTGTTGTTTTCTGCGGTCTTCCTCTGCAGAGAAAGAAGAAAATTACGCACCGCCGGAAGTGCCGATACGGCAGAAGCATACATGGAAGCCTCGGGAGTACGGATGGATTCCGAAACATCCTCACCGCCAAGATATACTATCTGACCCTTTTCTCCCCAGCCAAGCTTTATATCGATATCGGGGAAACGCTGTGAAAGCGCATTTTCGTCATCGGGAGATATTCCGTTGCGCTTTGCAAAAAGACCGACTGTGCGGTATATTGCACCCGTATCCACATAAAGATATCCAAGGCGTGCCGCAAGTGCCCTTGCAAGTGTACTTTTTCCAGAACCGGCAGGTCCGTCTATTGCAATTTTTACAGTTTGTGACATGGTTTTTCCCCTTGCTCCTTATTTATTTCACAGCACTCTTTGCCGCAAGATATGCCGTGGAAAAAGCTATCTGAAGATTGAAGCCGCCCGTATATCCGTCGGCATCGATTATCTCGCCCGCAAAATGAAGACCGCTGACAAGCTTCGATTCCATGGTGGACGGGTTGATCTCAGATGTCTTGACTCCACCGCGGGTTATTACCGCCTCGGCAATGGGGCGGAATCCCGAAATACTGACGGGAAAATCCTTAAGCTGTGCGATGATCCGTGTGCGCTGTTTTTTTGTGATGGAATTCACCTTTGTATCGGAGGGTATCCCCGAAATCTCGGCAAATATGGGTATAAGCTTTGCGGGGAGCAAAAGCGACAGTGCATTTTTGTAATCGCGGTTGAGATTCTTTGAAAAATCCGAAAGCAGGCGCTCGTCAAGAGTCTTTTCGTCAAGCGCAGGCTTCAGGTCGATATGAAGACTGTATTCGGAAGGTGCTCCGTCAATATGCGCCGATGCAGAAAGAACAAGCGGCCCGCTTACACCAAAATGGGTAAAAAGCATTTCGCCAAGTTCTGAGAACACCTTTTTGCCCGAAGCATCCTTCAAAGTCAGAGTAACATTTCTCAGCGAAAGTCCCTGCAACCGCTTGCAGAAAGAATCACCGCAAACGATAGGCACAAGGCTCGGAGAAGTTTCCGTAACGGTATGCCCGAGCTCACGTGCAAAGCGGTAGCCGTCACCGTCGGAGCCCGTAACGGGGTAAGAAAGACCGCCCGTGCAGACAATGACATTTTTACACAGATATTCCGTGCCGTCCTCCGACTCAACGGAGCAAACAGCACCGTCACACGCATTTATAGCGCATATCTTGCTGTTTATTACCTTAACACCGCAAGACTTCAAACAACTTTTAAGCGCCTTTAAAATATCGAGCGCCTTATCGGACTGCGGAAAAACACGGTTGCCGCGTTCTGTCTTGAGCGGCACTCCGTGATCCTCAAACCAGTCCATGACCTTTTGCGGAGGCATGGCGGAAAAGGCAGCGAAAAGGAATTTGCCGTTGCGGGGAATATTTTTCATAAATTCCTCGCGGGTGCATTCGTTGGTGAGGTTGCATCTGCCCTTGCCCGTTATAAGAAGCTTTTTGCCAAGGTATGCATTATCAAAAAACACCTCCGAGGAAAGTTCTTTCCCCGAAATATTCTTTTCAAAAAGAACGACTTCAGCACCGTTTTCTGCGGCAATACAAGCGGAAAAAAGTCCCGCCGCACCGCCACCGATAATGGCAATTTTATTGGAAAAATCAATTTGTTTTTTCATAGACATCGTATTCATCCCAAATTTTTTCAAGCTCCGAAAGGTGCTCTGAAAGTTGTTGGCGCTTGTTCATAGATACCGCAGCGATCAGGGCATTTATTA
>JAFYUY010000083.1 GCA_017549405.1 Clostridia bacterium
AGCAGGGCAACCAGCTCGTTCTCAATCTCGGTTATTCCCACAACGTCGTAATCGACGAAGAACCGGGTATCACTTTTGAAGTACCCGATGCAAATAAAATTATTATCAGCGGCCCCAGCAAGCAGAGAGTCGGCCAGGTTGCATCCGAAATCAGAGGCAAGAGACCTCCGGAACCTTACCTTGGAAAGGGTATCAAGTATGTTGAAGAGCATATCAGACGCAAGTCCGGTAAGGCTGGTAAATAATTGAGGGGGTGCAAGTAATTGATTACAAGACAAGACGCTAATTTGAAGCGCTTAAAGAGACACAAGAGAGTACGCGCTAAGATTTCCGGCACTGCCGAACGTCCGCGTTTGTGCGTTTACCGCTCTCTCCAGAACATTTATGTTCAGATCATCGATGACACTTGCGGCAAGACCCTCGTTTCCGCTTCCTCCGTTGAAAAGGAATTCGGTAAGGCAGGCGGCAACAAGGAAGACGCAAAGAAGGTCGGCGAGCTCGCTGCAAAGCGCGCTCTTGAAAAAGGAATTACCGAAGTCGTATTCGACAGAGGCGGCTACGTATACCACGGTCGTGTTGAAGCTCTTGCTGAAGGCGCTCGTGAAGCCGGATTAAAATTCTAAGGAGGGGCAACATGGCACATAATATAGATGCTGCAACACTTGATCTTAAGGAAACAGTCGTTGTTACAAGAAGAGTTTCCAAAACGGTTAAGGGCGGACGCATTATGCGTTTCGCAGCTGTAGTTGTCGTTGGTGACCAGAACGGTCACGTTGGCTACGGTCTCGGTAAATCTGCCGAAGTTCCCGAAGCTATAAGAAAAGCAATCGAAGACGCAAAGAAAAATATGATCACCGTTTCCCTCAAGGGAACCAGTATTCCTCACGAGATCATCGGAGAATACGGTGCAGCGAAGGTTCTTCTTAAGCCCGCTGCAGAAGGTACCGGTGTCATTGCCGGCGGCACAGTTAGAGCGGTTCTCGACATGGTTGGTATCCGCGATATCCGTGCTAAGTCTTTGAGAAGCAACAACAAAATCAATGTTGTAAAGGCTACCTTCGAGGGCCTCCGTGCTCTCCGTTCCGCAGAAGAGGTTGCAAAGACCCGCGGCAAGGCAGTCGAAGAACTTTAATTTAACCAAAGGAGGACGCACAAATGGCACAAATCAAGATCACTCTTACAAAAAGCCTTATCGGCCGCTTGGATAAGCAGATCGCCACAGCGCATTCTTTGGGATTACGCAAAATAGGCGACACAACTGTTCAGGAAAAGATTCCTGCAACAGAAGGTAAAATCACTGTTATCAAGCATTTGGTTTCGGTAGAAGAGGAGGCATAAATTATGAAGCTTCATGAACTTTCACCGTCTGCGGGCTCTTCCAAGAAAGCCTGGAGAAAGGGTCGTGGTCCCGGTACCGGTAACGGTAAGACCGGTGGTCGCGGTCACAAAGGTCAGAACGCTCGCTCCGGCGGTGGCGTAAGACCCGGCTTTGAAGGCGGACAGATCCCCATGCACAGAAGAATCCCCAAGCACGGATTTTCTAACTATCTGTTCAAGAAAGTATATGCAACTATCAACGTTGAACAGCTTGAAAAATACGAGAATGGCGCAGTTATTTCGTTAGAAACACTCATGAATGATGGTGTTATCAGAAAAGAACTTAACGGTCTTAAGGTTCTCGGCAATGGCAATATCACAAAGAAGCTGACCGTTCAGGCATCTGTATTCTCTGCATCTGCAAAGGAGAAAATTGAAGCCGCAGGCGGAAAGGCTGAGGTGATATAAGTGTTACAGACAATTAGGAACGCTTGGAAGCTCCCTGAGCTTCGTGGCAAGATCCTTTTTACTCTCTTCATTCTTCTTATCTACAGATTCGGTTCGGTACTTCCCGTTCCGTTCGTAGATTCTGAGTTTGTTTCCGCTTTGATGGGAAGCAGTACAGGTATCTTCCAGTACTTCAACATCCTTTCCGGCGAAGCTTTCTCAAAAGCTAATCTTTTTGCTCTTTCGATAAGCCCTTATATCACGGCTTCCATCGTTATGCAGCTCCTCACAATCGCAATTCCTTATCTCGAAAACCTTGCTAAGGAAGGCGATGAGGGACGCAAAAAGATCAGCAGAATCACCCGTTACGTTACAGTAATCCTCGGTGTTGTAACTGCTATCGGTTATTACACTTATATCAAAAATATGCCCGCAATGTTCGGCGCAACAGGCATGAAATCTCTTACAAACGACAGCTTTTTTGCCGCAGTTGTAATTGTTGCTTGTTATTCTGCGGGTGCCGCAATCATCATGTGGCTCGCTGAAAAAATTAATGAACATGGTACCGGCAATGGTATTTCGCTCATACTTCTTGCAAATATCGTAAGCCGCGTTCCCAGTTTAGTCTTCAGTTCTGTTGCAAACCTTGTTACAACTATTCAGGCAGGCACTTTCAAGATCATGAATCTTGTTATGTTTGTTGTGGTTGTTGTGGTTGCTCTTGCTATGGTTACTTTTGTAGTTCACATGAACAGTGCAGAACGCAGAGTTTCCGTTCAGTATGCAAAGCGCCAGGTTGGCAGAAGAATGTATGGCGGACAGAATACCTACCTTCCCCTCAAGCTTAACATGACAGGCGTTATGCCCATCATTTTTGCAAGCTCTATCGTTGCTCTTCCTTCCACCATCGGTCTGATGTTCGGTAAGGATGCAAACAGCGGCGGAGTTTGGGGCAAGATTCTCGGTATCTTCTCCACTCAGAATCCTTTCTATGCAATTCTCACATTCGTTCTTATCATTGCTTTTGCTTACTTCTATATCTCGATTTCTTTCAATCCTGTAGAAGTTGCAAACAATCTTAAGAAAAACGGCGGTTCTATCCTTGGTATCCGTCCCGGTAAGCCTACAACTGACTATATCGCAAAGATTCTCAGTCGTATCACTCTTATCGGTGCGATCTTCCTCGGACTTATCGCAACCGTTCCGCTTCTTGTAGGACTTGTTGCAAATGACTGGTCGTTCCTTGCTTTCGGCGGTTCTTCCATCATCATTGTTGTTGGTGTAATTATCGAAACCGTAACAGAAATCGAAACCCAGATGACAATGCGTCACTACAAGGGATTCCTCGAATAATCGTATAAATACCGGTCCTTGAGAAATGGAGTAAGGCTTAATGAAAATTATATTTTTCGGAGCTCCGGGCGCGGGTAAAGGCACTCAGGCTGAGATCGTAAGCGAAAAGCTTTCGATCCCCGCAATTTCCACCGGCGCGATTATCAGAGAAGCAATCAAAAATGGTACCGACATGGGCAAGTCTGCTCAGAGCTACATCGAAAAGGGTGCGCTTGTGCCCGATGAAGTTGTTATCGGTATCATAAAAGACAGACTTTCCGAAAAGGATTGTGAAAACGGTTTTATTCTCGACGGTTTTCCGAGAACAGTTCCTCAGGCAGAAGCTCTTACAGCGATGGGCGTGAAGATCGATGTTGTTCTCAATATCGAAGTTTCAGACGAACGCATCGTTACAAGAATGAGCGGCAGAAGAACCTGCCCCGGCTGCGGAGCAACCTACCACACAGTTTACAAGCCCACTGAAAAAGAAGGTATATGCGACAAGTGCGGCGCACAGCTTACCATCCGCAAGGATGACGATCCGGCTGTTGTTAAGTCCAGACTTGAAACTTACCACAACGAAACCGAACCGCTTAAGGCATACTACGATAAGCTCGGTCTGCTCAAGTCGGTTGAAGGTCAGGAAGAGCTTGCAGACACAACAGCACTCACGCTTGCCGCTCTCGGCATTAAGTGAGACCGGTTGCAGAGGAAAGCAATGATTAAACTAAAATCTCAGTCAGATATAGAGAAAATGAGAGAAGCCGGTAAGATAACCGCGGGCGCGCTCGAAGCCGCCCGGGAGGTTATCAAACCCGGGATCACAACTCATCAGATCGACAGCGTTATTCGTAAATTCATCGAAAGCCATGGCGCAAAACCTTCGTTTTTGGGATATGCGGGTTTTCCGGCAAGTGCATGTATCAGCGTGAACGACGAAGTGATACATGGTATACCCGGAACGCGTGAGCTTGTTGACGGTGACATTGTTAAAGTTGATGTGGGTGCTTTTTATAAGGGATTTCACGGTGACTCCGCAAGAACGTTTTTCTGCGGCAATGTTTCTCCTGCGGCAATCGATATCGAAAAGATATGCCGCGAAAGCTTTTTTGCAGGATTCGAAGCTGCAAAGCCCGGAGCAAGACTTGGCGATGTTTCAAATGCGATCCAGCAATATGTTGAATCGCACGGCTATTCGGTGGTAAAGGAATATGTCGGTCACGGCATTGGCGAAAAGCTTCATGAATCTCCCGATGTTCCGAATTATGGCAAAGCGGGAAGAGGATTAAGACTTTCGGAAGGTATGACAATAGCTGTCGAACCTATGATAAATGCCGGCGGCGCCGCAGTATTCGTGCTCGAAAACGAATGGACGGTAGTAACCGTCGATCACAGTCTTTCGGCACACTACGAAAACACGATTGTCATAACGGCAAATGGTGCCGAGATTCTCACTAAGATTTAATCAATAAACCGTACACGGATTTTGGAGGGATAGTTCTGGCTAAGGACGATGTTATAACATTTGAAGAGTGCGAAGTAATGGAAGCACTTCCAAATGCTACTTTTTTGGTGAAGCTCCCGAACGAGCATGTTGTTACTGCTCATATCTCGGGAAAGCTTCGTATGAATTATATCAAAATTCTCCCCGGTGATAAGGTTACCGTCGATGTGTCGGTATACGACCTTACAAAGGGCAGAATCACATGGCGTGCAAAGTGATCTTTTCACGCATCAGGAGGGAATTAAGAAATGAAAGTTAAACCTTCGGTTAAAAAGATATGCGAAAAGTGCAAGATCATCAGAAGACGCGGAATCGTCATGGTGATCTGCGAAAATCCGAAGCACAAGCAGAGACAGGGCTGATAAAGTCCTGACCGCACGTGAAACCGTGCAAAGATGTAAGCCGGTCTTCCGGCTCCACACATTAAAATCAAGAAAAGAGAGGTGCAACATAGGATGGCTCGTATAGCAGGTGTTGATCTTCCGAGAGAAAAAAGAATCGAAATCGGTCTTACTTATATCTTCGGAATCGGTCGTACAAGCTCCAATGCAATCCTTGCTAAGACAGGTATCAATCCTGACACAAGAGTAAAGGATCTTACAGAAGACGATGTAGCAAAGCTTCGTGAAGTTATCGAACACGAGTATGCAGTTGAAGGTGATCTTCGCAGAAACATCGCAATGGACATCAAGCGTCTTATCGAAATCGACTGTTTCAGAGGTCAGAGACATCGCAAGAATCTGCCCGTAAGAGGACAGCGCACAAAGACAAACGCAAGAACACGTAAGGGTCCTGCAAAGACTATTGCTAACAAGAAGAAATAATGTATCTTAGTGTAAGAGCTTTCTTACACGGGAAGGAGAGATAATCCCTATGGCAAAGGCTACAAAAAAGACTGTAACCAGAAAGCGCCGTGAGCGCAAAAATATTGAAAAGGGCGCAGCTCACATCAGCTCCACCTTTAACAATACAATCGTTACTATCACTGATGTAAACGGAAACACAATTTCTTGGGCTTCCGCAGGCGAAATGGGCTTCAGAGGCTCCAGAAAGTCCACTCCTTATGCCGCTCAGACTGCAGCTGAAACAGCAGCAAAGGCAGCAACAGAACATGGACTCAAGTCTGTTGAAGTATATGTAAAGGGTCCCGGTCAGGGAAGAGAATCTGCGATCCGCGCTCTTGAAACAGCAGGTCTTTCTGTTACAATGATCAAGGACGTAACCCCCATCCCTCACAACGGATGCCGTCCCCCCAAGCGTAGAAGAGTTTAATTTCAAATCTGCATAAGGTATGCAGTCGGGAAATTGGCGAACTTCAGTCGCTGTCCCGTAGAACCGAGCCATTCGTTTGCTCGGCGTTGGCGCAAAGCGCTGATATTAATTTAAAATAACGGAGGAATTTTACAATGGCAGTAAATCATGAGCCTATTGTCAAGAGATGCCGCGCTCTTGATATCAGTCCCGCGGTACTTGGATATACCAATAAGAAATCATTCAGAAATCCCAACGGCGCAAAGAGAAAGAAGCTCTCCGAGTATGGTATGCAGCTTCGCGAAAAGCAGAAGGTAAAGTTTATCTATGGTGTGCTTGAAAAGCAGTTCCGTAACTACTACAAGCTTGCTGACCGCAAGGAAGGTATGACCGGTGAAAACCTTATCTCCATTCTCGAAACCCGCCTTGACAACGTTGTATTCAGAATGAATATGGCTACAACACGTAAGGAAGCAAGACAGCTCGTTGTTCACGGTCACTTCCTTATCAACGGCAAGAAGGCAGATATTCCTTCCATGCGTGTTCGTGTTGGCGACGTTATCTCCGTAAAGGAAACAAGCCGCAAGTCTGAAAAGATCAAGTCCCTTGTTGAAAACCTTGAAAGCTACCAGGCTCCCGCTTGGCTCAGCATCGACAAGGAAAACGTAACCGCAACCGTAGTTGCTCTCCCCAAGAGAGAAGATATCGACTATCCCCTTGAAGAGCATCTTATCGTCGAGTTGTATTCCAAGTAATATTAAAATCCTCAGCATAAGCAGCAGCATGCTGTATTCCGCATAATGTATAATTTACAGAAAAGAGGAGGGTTTTTGGATGATAGAAATAGAAAGACCGAATATTACTACTGTTGAAATGTCTGAAGATGGTTCATACGGTAAATTTGTAATCGAGCCCCTTGAAAGAGGCTTTGGCACAACTCTCGGAAACTCCCTCAGAAGAGTACTTCTGAGCTCACTTCCCGGTGTTGCAGCTACATCGGTGAATATTGCCGGTGTTGTTCACGAGATTTCGATCGTTCCCGGTGTTAAAGAAGATGTTCCTGAAATTATCCTTAATATCAAGGGCATCACAGCAAAGCTTTTCAGCGATGCTCCCGCAAAAACGGTCGTTATCGATGCACAGGGTCCCTGCGAAGTAACTGCAGGCAGCATCAAGAGTGACGCAGACATCGAGATCCTTAATAAGGATCATCACATCTGCTACGTAAGCGACGGTGGAAATTTCCACATGGAGATCACCTTCAGCCATGGCAGAGGATATGTTTCCGGTGAAAAGAATAAGGCAGAGGTCGCTAACCCCCCGTTGGGTACGATCTACACCGATTCGATCTACACTCCCGTATATAACGCAAACTACACGGTTGAAAATACCCGTGTCGGTTCCAGAACAGACTACGACAAGCTTACACTTGAAGTTACAACAGATGCAACCATCTCCGCAAAAGATGCTATCTCGCTGGCCGCCAAGATTCTCAATGAACACCTTAGCCTGTTTGTAGACCTTTCCGAGGAAGCAAGCAAGGCAGTTACAGTTGTTGATGCGATCGAAACGCAGCAGGAAAAAGTTTATGAGATGACCATTGAGGAACTTGACATGTCGGTTCGCTCCTTCAATTGCTTGAAGCGTGCCGGCATAGATACGGTTAAAGACTTAGTAAATAAGACTGAAGAAGATATGATCCGTGTGAGAAACCTCGGCAAGAAGTCTCTTGAAGAAGTTATTCAGAAGCTTCAGTCTCTCGGACTTTCCCTTAAAAAGGAAGACGAGTAAATCTACTTTCAGAATTTGAACGAAGGAGGAATTTACAATGCCCGGCACAAGAAAACTTGGACGCCCTACAGCCCACAGAATGTCCATGCTCAGAGGCCTTGTTACTTACTTGCTTGAAAGCGGCAGACTTGAAACAACAGTTACCCGCGCAAAGGAAGTTCAGGCTCTTGCAGATAAAATGATTACTCTCGGCAAGGCAAATACCCTTGCATCCAGAAGACAGGCACTCGCTTTCATCACAAAGGAAGATGTTGTCAAGAAGCTTTTTGACGAGATCGCTCCCAAGTACGCCGAAAGAAACGGCGGCTACACCAGAGTCCTCAAGACAGGACCCAGAAGAGGCGACGGCGCTGAAATGGCTATTATCGAGCTTGTTTAATCGATATATAAGAAAAACTGCTGTGGAAACACGGCAGTTTTTTTGTTTTATAAGAAAAAGCGACCTTATTGATATACACCACAAAACTCACAGGCTGTTTTTTCTGTATCTGTTGTAAACTTCATAAAAAAACGCCATATTGTTAAAGCCCGTAGCGTATGCAGCTTCCGATACGGTATATTCACCGCTCTCAATCATTTTGCATACCTCGGTAATTCTCAGCATATTTCTGTATTCTATGGGTGTTTTTCCGGTAAACTCTTTAAAAAGCTTTCTGAAATTCGTTTCACTCATATTGCACATAGAAGCATAGTATGAAATCTCGTTATTCTCAAAAAATCGCTCGTTGATATCGCTGTATGCGGGCAATATCTTTTTGAAATAATCGTAGTGCGACGTAATGCGTTCCTGCAAATGATATATCAATTCATAGGTTTTTGAAAACAAATACGCACTGTTGCGAATATTTGAGTTGTTGAACGAAGAAAAAATATTTCTGAAACATGTTCGGTTTTCAATAACAGGAATATCGGGTATACTGCAAGGAATACTGAATGTGTCAAAAGTTATTATTTTTATTTCCGTATTATCGTCAAGGTACCTTGTGAAATATGGCAAAAGTTTTGGCATATATAAAACATCTCCACATCTCACATTGCGGAATGGTTCGTTTGATGCGGAGAATTCAAGACCACCGTTTTCCACATAAATAAATGAATTCACATCTTTTCCGTTTTTCCATTCGTATGTATAATCTTTTTCCCGTCTGATGTTTATAAAACCAACCCTTGTTATAATGATATCGGGTGTGGGTAATAATCTTATATCCTGCATCACAAAACTCCAAATTGTCGAATACCATACATATTGATTGTATAGCATATTGAAATAGCTCGATTTTTATTGTATACTGTAAATATAATAATGTCAATATATATTTGAAAAACATATATAATTTTGAGGTGAATGGATGAAAAGCGATTTTTTGCTGAGCAACGATATCGGTCGTGAACTTTATTCTTATGCAAAGAGGCTTCCTGTGATAGATTATCACAATCATCTGCCTTTTGCCAATATAAGCGCAAACACCGGATTTACCGATATATACGAACTGTGGATAAAGCCCGATCCGTATAAACACCGTGTTATGCGTATGTGTGGCGTTCCCGAAAAACTGATAACGGGAAATGGAACAAATCCGGAAAAATTTGATGCATGGTGCAGCATCTTTCCAAAGCTTGCAGGAAACCAAATATATCATTGGTCACAAATGGAGCTCGAAAATGTTTTCGGCATCACTGAAATACCGTCCGACAAAAATTCCGCCATTATTTATAAAAAGTGCAACGAGTATCTTTTAAGTAACTCGGTAACACCTATGAGTTTGTTAAATAAATATAACGTGGAATATGCTTCCCCTTGTGCATCTGTTGCCGATGATATAAGCTTTTTTAAGAACAACACACTGTTTTCTCCGTCATTAAGAGGCGATGACATAGTTGCACCCACAATGGAATTTGTGAAAAAGCTTGAATCGATCAGCACAACTGTTATAAAAGATATTGACAGTTTCGAAAAAGCACTGGAAGCAAGACTTGATGAGTTTCAGTCTGCAGGTTGCTGTTTTTCCGATCACGCTCTCGACAACGGTTTTTCATTTTACCCCGATGACGGCAAAAACGGTATTCGGTTCAAAGAAGCCCTGGAGGGAACATTGCATGGTACAGAGAAGGAGAAACTGTCATCACATATTCTAGTGATGATGGGCAGAAAATATGCCGCGCGAGGTATGGTGATGCAGCTTCATATGGGAGCACAGCGATACACAAGCACACGTTTACGTGCTCTTGCGGGAGCCTCGGGAGGTTTTGCGGGAATAGGTAACAGCGTTGATGCTGCGGCTTTAACCTCTTTCCTCGATGCTCTTGACATGGCGGAACATGGCTTGCCGAAAACGTTGCTGTTCACTCTTAATCCTGCGGATAATGAACTTATTTCTGTCTTATCGGGGTCATATTCCAAAGACGGGGTGTCAGGACTTATCACCCAGGGGCCTGCCTGGTGGTGGTGTGACCACAAACAGGGAATAATAGATGTTCTCGAAAGTACTGCGGCATTTGGTCTTATCTATAATTTTGTGGGCATGACAACTGATTCCAGAAGCTTTTTATCTTTCGAACGGCACGATTATTTCCGCCGTATCCTTTGCGATTTTGTGGGTGGTAAAGCTCAAAAAGGAATGTTGCCGGATAATATAGATGAGCTCAAAAAGCTGATTTATGCCATGTGCTACGGTAATGCGTATAACATAATAAATAAGGAGTAAGGTTATGAACTTTAAAGACAAGGTTGCAGTAGTTACAGGAGCGGGTGGAACGCTTTGCTCGGTAATAGCATATGAGATAGCATCTCTTGGTGCAAAGGTTGTTCTTGTGGGACGTACCGCAGAAAAATTGGAAAAAGTAAAAGAAAAAATAGATGCAATCGGTGGAGATTGCATGATCTACCCCTGCGATGTTACTGATAAAACTGCCATAGCGCAGCTTGCACAGACTGTAAAGGAAAAATACGGACTCTGCGATTTTTTAATAAACGGTGCGGGTGGAAACAATGCCAAAGCTATGCCTACGCTCACAAAATTTGACAAGCGAGAGCTTGACGGCACTTTACCTGAAGGTGAGCGCGGAATATACGATATTGATATGGATGCTTTTGAAAGCGTGCTGAATATAAACACCATGGGTACAGTTATTCCAACTCTTGAGTTTGCAAAGCAGATGGCACAAAAAGGCGGCGGAGCTGTTGTGAATTTTGCATCTATGAACAGTTATTGCCCTCTTACACGCTGTTTTTCATATGCCATGAGTAAGGCAGCGATCGCAAATCTCACCCAATCCTTCGCGGCATATTTTGCTCCTGCAAACATAAGGGTGAATGCCATAGCACCGGGCTTTATGGTGAATGAGCGTAGTAAAAACTATCTTGGAACGGTGGAAGACGGGCTTACCGCAAGAGGGCAGGCTGTTATAGATCATACTCCTGCAGGAAGATTTGGCGAGGCTTACGATCTTGTCGGCTGCGCAAAATGGCTGCTCGACTGCGATGCATCGGGCTTTGTTACGGGAATTACGGTCCCGGTGGACGGTGGTTTTCTTACCCTTGGTGGTGTTTGAAATGTTAAGCAAGGAGAATGTTATGAAAATAACGGTTAATTCTGATAAAATAACACACACACAACATAATTTCTGGAATAATATTCATTTCCATCCTACCGATGCCATAGAAGACGATTGGGGCAAACGGATCCTTGACGAAGTCTCCCGCGAGAACGTGGCTCAAAATGTGCGTCTTTATACCATGATGGAGGATATCGTTACAGAAGTAAACGGTGAACTGAGTTTTGATTTTACGGATAACGATACAAGACTTGATTATCTTGTAAGCCGAGGATTCAAGCCGCTTCTTTGCTATGCTTTTATTCCTCCGTTTCTTGCGGATCAGCCTGATGTCACAAGCAGTGTCGCAAAAGGTAAGACACGCTATAAAGGCAAAATGATAGTCGCATCAAAGGCAAAGGATTACTCGGTATGGCAGGAGATATGCCGCAGATATACACTTCATATACTTGATCGTTACGGGGCAGAAGAAGTGTCCTCATGGCATCTGCAATGCTATAACGAGCCTGATATCGGAGCATTTTTCATGGGAGACCTCAAAGGTGATCCGGCAGCTGATGCGATGATAAGACTCAGGGAATACAAAAAACTGTACCGTGCCTTTGCGGACGGAATCGATAATGCTTGCAGTGACATGGGAATCGGGAAGCTTACGATAGGCGGTCCTGCCCTTGCTCATCATCTCAATTTTCTTGAAGGATTTCTTGAATATACTTCCAAAAACAATATCCACCTGGATTACGTATGTGCCCACAACTACGGCACATATCCTCAGGCGCTTCATTCGGGCGAAAAGCCTCTTGATGTTGAGAACAACTACAATAAATACATAGCATATAAGGAAGTGCTTGATAAGTATTACCCCGACGGAATAGAATTTATCATGGATGAATGGGGAGCGAGCTCTGCGGGATTTGCCGATAAAGATACGACTCCCGAAATGCTTTTCCGCGAGACCGAAGTGTATGCTGCGTATTTTGGAAAGATGGTAACACGTTTTGTTGAGCGCGGAGCTGATATTTCAAAACTTTTGATATGTCTTTCGGGTCAACATGAAATGACCGAGGATTTTTCGGGCTTCCGCAATTTCTTCTCTCTTAATTTCATAAAAAAGCCGATATATAATGCATTTGCGGCACTCAGAAAATTACACGGCAATATCATATTCCACGGGGAATTGCCTCAAAACACAACGCTTCTTGCCACTAAAAACAACAGTGAAGAATATAGTCTTCTTTATACCTATTCATCGAAGAATTTCGACGAAGAACTCGGCGATCTGCATATACAAACAGAGATAAGCGGCATGAAAAACGCAAAAAAACACGTAAAGGTATACCGCATAGACAAAGATCATATCAACCCCTATCGCGTTTATTGTCAAAAAGGCTGGACGCCTGACCTTTCTGAAGAACAGATAAGAGAATTGCGTGCCATAGCACAATTTGTTCCGTGCGAGGAATTTGATGCGAAAGTTTCGGACGGAAAGATGATTTTGGAAACAATTCTGACGGACAATTGCCTGATTCTGGTGGAAATATACTGAAAATACAAACAGTATATTTGAATTATCTGAATATATGTAAAAGACCGACACAGTATTTCTCTGTGTCGGTCTTGCATTTTAGTGTTTCGAATAGGAAAATGTGTAATACACACTATTTCCACATGATTTTTGCGGCACTGATTCCGTTTGACGGGTGAAAAACGCTGAGAATATAAGTGTCATTCCCGTTAGCAACGAATTCCGGAGCATGTGCTTCCAGCATTGTAATGGGCGCAGTTCCTTCAAATCCGTCGACGGAGGGAGATGCAAACACAAATGCTCTGTTGTCATATACCCCGCCTTTTCCGTCATAAATGCACCACATAAGATAATATATTCCGTCATGTTTCAACATATACGGAGATTCGCTGTATGCGCCACGAAAGGGATTGGTTTGCAAAATCACACTTTCTGACCAATTGATCATATCATATGTTTTGCGGTATTTCACAGTACACCCTTCGCAATAAAGAAGATATTTTGAACCGTCATCATCGCGAAAGAGAAATGGGTCTCTTGCATCTGCCGCTTTACAGTCAAAAAACGAAAAGCCGCTTTGCCAACTGTAAAGATCTTTCGATTTCGCATATCGCATGACACGAGGACTGTAAATCATTATATGGTCATCGCCGATTTTATCAATATGCGGTGCCCATATTTCATGCTGTTCACCTAGACGTTCGTCTGGAAAAAGTATTTTGGGTTCGTCTTTAAAAGCTCCGGGATGCATTACATCGGCAAAGCTTTTTCCGTCGGCGGTGCAGTGGAAAAGCTGATATTCAGCTTCATGGACATTACAGTTTTTTGGAACATCAAAGGCGTTAGTGAACAGCGGCGGTCTTGGATGGGTGATGCCGAAAATATGCCACACATTTTCGCTGTGCAACACGGTGAAATCGTTGGGAATCCATTCACGGTATTCCTGTCCATGGGTGAAGCTTTCGGTGTCGGGACCGTTATATACATCTGCAGACGGGGAATAAATATTGATATATTCGCTGCATATTACAGGCTTTTTGAATAAAGTGCTCATTGTTTAAAATATCGGATAACCGGCTTTTTCGTGAGCCTCGTAAAGCTCGTCACACATCTTTACGATATCATCTATCGAAAGCTGAGCGCCCGTGTGGGGATCCATCATTGCGGCATGATAAATGTGTTCTTTCTTCTGTGTGACTGCGGCTTCAATGGTGAGAAGCTGGCAGTTAATATTGGTCATATTCATTGCGGCGCACTGCACGGGAAGTCTTCCCACATGGGTAGGGTGAATGCCGTTGCCGTCTGCCATGCACGAAACTTCAACGCATGCGTCAGCAGGAAGGTTGTCTATAAGTCCTGTGTTGAGAACGTTTCCGCCAAACTTATAAGGGTTGTTTGTAACTATGGCTTCCATTATGTGCGAAGCATACTCGTGCGAGCGGGTGTGCTCTATATCTCCGCCGTTGAGAAGGTTCTTTTTCTGTTCTTCCCAACGTGCTATCTGATTTATGCAGCGGCGGGGATATTCATCCAGCGGGATGTTGAACTTATCGATAAGCTCGGGATAATTGGGCTTTATATAGAAGCAGTTGTATTCTGCGTTGTGTTCGGAACTTTCTGTGCAGTAGTATCCCAGCTTGTCAATATAATCGAAACGAACCATATCATTATGCTTTTCGGTTTGGTTCTTGATCTTTGCAAGTCGCTTGATCTCGGGATAAAGGTCATTTCCGTTTTTGTCTTTAAGTTCAAGCAGCCATGCCATATGGTTGATACCTGCAATAAGCTCGGAGCCTATTTCCACATCCTTCATGCCCAAAGCTTCAAGCAATCTGCTCGAGCATACCTGAACGCTGTGACAAAGACCGATGGTATTAACACCGGTGTAGCGCTGCATATACCCTGCAAGAATTGCCATGGGGTTTGTGTAGTTGAGGAAAAGCGCATCGGGGCAGACTTCCTGCATATCCGCAGCAAAGTCCTTGAGCACATGTATGGTGCGAAGACCGCGGAATATGCCGCCGATTCCCAGAGTGTCGCCTATGGTCTGGCGCAGACCGTATTTCTTTGGAATTTCAAAGTCAAGTATGGTACAGGGATCATATAGCCCCACCTGAATTGCATCTATAACAAATTTTGCGCCGCGGAGTGCATCCTTGCGCTGTTCCACACCGAGGAATTTTCCAACTCTCGCCTTGCCTCCGTTATATTTCTTGTTAAGAGCGTCAATTACAATGTAGGATTCTTCGAGTCTGTCCTTGTCAATATCATAAAGAGCTATCTCGCAATCGCACAGAGCTTCCGTGAGCATTGTGTCGCCGAGAACGTTTTTTGCAAATACTGTGCTTCCCGCACCCATGAACGTTATTTTCATAATTTTCCTCCCCAAACGGATGATTTTGTGTTCTGATTAAATAATATCATATAAAAATCCAAAAAAGAATTGATTTTTGTAACCAATATATGTTAAAATGTAACTGAAATCTTGAAATTTCACACAGTTTCATGCTAAAATGTAACATTTGGAGGGCGGATCATGCGCAAGGATGTATTCATAAACAGCTCAAAGACGGTTTTTTCGGATGTTGTTCCGAATCTTGCAGGAGTGCACGCATGCGAGTCGGAGCACACCTTCGGACCTGCGATCCGGGATTACTATCTTTTGCATTACTGTATTTCTGGAAAAGGCGGTATAACGGATCCATCGGGTGCTCATACCGTTTCGGCAGGCAGTTTCTTTATCATCCGACCGGGGGAGGTAACGGTTTATAAGGCTGATAAGCAGGACCCGTGGAAATACGTGTGGATCGGCTTTTCGGGAAAAGCGTGTGAGAGATTTAAAACCGTCCCCACGGTGAACAAATATCCTCACGATACGTTTTTGCGTATGGAAGAAAGCATTCTTTCGGGTATTGATTCTCCCGAAATATATATATCGTATATTTATGAGCTTTTGCACTTCTTGTTTTCCGATTCTCCGGGAAATGCCGATGCGGTGTCGGGGGTGAAAAACTATATCAAATATAACTACATGAACGATATCAGCGTGGAAAATATTGCGGAAAATGCGGGACTCAACAGGAGGTATCTTTCGAGGATCTTTAAGGAAAAATACGGAAAGACAATAAAGGAATACATAATAGATACGCGTTGTAAAAAGGCGGCGGAATTTTTGTTATCGGGATATACAGTTACCGAAGCTGCATTTATGGCAGGCTACACGGATGTGTTTGCGTTTTCAAAGATGTTTAAAAAGGTTACGGGAACACCTCCCTCCGAAAAGAAAAAAGAAAACAAGAGCGGCTGAGTTTGATTACTCAGCCGCCCGCATTTATTCTGATACTTTTTTCTTTTTGTCAAATACAAGCTGTGCAATGATAACTCCCGCAAAAATGAGAAGGCACCCAATATATCCGCGAGCCGTCATTACTTCACGGTCAACAATGGCACCGCCTAAAACACTGAAAACCGATTCTGTTGAAAGAATGATAGTGGCATATGTCTGGTCTTCTGCAAATTTCTGACCGAGTATCTGACAAGTATA
Source organism: Clostridia bacterium (assembly GCA_017549405.1). Lineage (GTDB taxonomy): Bacteria > Bacillota > Clostridia > Oscillospirales > CAG-382 > UMGS1052. The sequence goes on from JAFYUY010000083.1 coordinate 16,267, forward strand.
AGCAATGGCTGTGGAGCCTATGCCGCAATATAGAAGCGGTATTGCGGCGCTTGATATTCCTGCAAGAGTTACTGTTTCTGTGGGCAGCGCAAAACAAAGATTGTATATTCCACAGAAAAGAGCCTGGAACAGGGCGAATTTTATGGGACTCACATCACGCACCAGCTTGTCTATGGAGATTATGTGACCCGCCCAGAAAATCGTTCCCGCCAGCAGATAAAGATCTCCCACTTCTATCGTAAGATTGCTCTTGATGCTCAAAAGGAATATTCCCGCCACGGCAAGAACAACGCCTATCCAGATGTTAAAGGCTGTTTTTTTACGGAAGAACAGGAAATATGCCACGGGCACCAATACGGAATAGAGCGAAGTTATAAATCCGCTTTTGCCCGCATCACCCGTTACAACAATACCTTTTTGCTGCAGAGCCGATGCCACAAAAAGGAAACATGCGCATATGGCGGCGGCACGCATGGTGCGCAAAAGCTTTGCACGGTCACGGGTTTCGCGTTCAAAAAGAGCAACTACAGGAACAAGGGAAATCGCACCGATAATAAAACGGATACCATTAAAATAAAAAGGCGATACGTTATTTCCTCCGTGCTTTTGCGCCACGAAAGCGAAGCCCCAGACAATGGCAGCCGTGAAAAGAAAGAATATTGATTTTGCTTTTGAAGAAGATTGCATTGGAATGTCCGTCCTTACTTAGTTATTAATCGCTTGCCGTGTCAGCTTCGGATATCGGCATGACCACCCAGCAGTTATTTATATATCGTTCAAATCCGAGGCTCGGCTTGTTTACAAACTCATTGTTATATATCATAACAGTTGAGCTTCCACCGTCCAGCATGGCGGCATTTATGCATTTTTCGCCAAGTAGTGTTTCCTGGAGCGGTAAAAGGTCTGCACCTATACTATGGCCTATCTGTCTGCCGTCTATGACCATAAAAATTATTTCGCCCGTTTGCCTTTGACCTATAGCGGTACGCGGGGCGATACCCCAGCCGCCCGTGCCGCGCTTGATAATTCCTTCACCGTTTACTATTATGTATGGATTGAAGGACACTGCGCTGACAATGCCGTTATCTATCGCCCACTGCGGTGTGCATTGACGCAATACCAGCACGCCGTCGGAATTTATACCTATCATATTAAAGGTTTCATCGGAAATTGATTCGGGAGTTGTGGGATAAACTATATTGCCGTCTGTAATAACAAGTCCCGCGGGGGTTCCGCCGTTGGAATCGTAGTTTGGCCCGTCTGAAAATCCTCCGCCGTTTATGCCCGCAATGGCTCCTGCATTGTCTATCATTGTCATGACCTTCTGACCGCATTCAAATTGGCGGCGGGTATCCTCAAGCTTTACCCGTTTGGGATCTGAAATAAGCATCAGCCAGCCTTTCCAGTTATCACCCGAGGCGGGCTTTAAGTAAAGTCCTTCTTCAAGTTTTTCATAACCTTCTTCAATATATGGGTCTGCAGGTTCTTTTTTCGGTGTTTCCGTGATCTCTTTTTGAGGGATCGGCTTGGGATCTGTTTTTTCGGGTATCTTTACTTGGGAAATATCTGTTTCGTATCCGGTATCATCCACAAAATTTTCTGCCATGACCCGTTCTATCTTTTCCTGAGAAAAGAAGGCTGTTGCAAGGTATTTGTGATTCAGTGTTGTCATAGCGGTGCATATCCACGTGTGCTGAAGGGATGGGAAAAGCCCCGAAATTATCAAAACGTAAAATGCCGCGGCACCGATAAACGAAAGGATCAAAGCTGATATCAGAAAACTTAAAATAACTTTTTTAATTATAGTGTTTTTTTCTTTATGTGAGCATTTTGCCATATCTTTACCGCCTTTCGTTTTATGTTGGTGACCTTATATATTTATTGTATCATAAAGAAATAATTAATGCAATATCACAAAGTATTAATTTTGAATTTTTCCGCATCATAAATGTTTTGCAGTGTATATGGTGACGAACAGTTTTGTTGTACCGAGTTATTAACATATTTGTAAATTCGAGTCAAAATGTGTTGACAAAAGGATGGTAATGTGATATTCTTATAGTTAACAAACAGGTAGTATTAAGTTTAGATTTACCAAATCGGAGAATATACCACATGAAAGCTCTTGAAGAAAGAATCCTTGCTGAGGGAGAGGTTTTGCCGGGCGGAGTGCTCAAGGTCGGCTCTTTTCTTAATCAGCAGATAGATATTGATTTTCTTATGCAGATGGGCAAAGATATTGCACAGGCATTTGAAGATTGCGGTGTTACAAAAGTTATCACCGTGGAAGCCTCGGGCATTGCTTTTGCTGTTGCGGCAGCGTATTATCTCGGCGTGCCGGTAACATTTGCCAAGAAAAACAAAACTTCCAATGCATCTCCGGATGTTTACAGCGCGTATGTCGATTCGTTTACTCATGGTAAAACATATGAGATAATGTTGCCTAAAGAATATATAAAGCCGGGCGAACGCGTTCTTATAGTGGACGATTTTCTTGCATGCGGCAATGCCATAAAAGGACTTTGCAAGATAATTTCCGATGCGGGAGCTACAGCCGTCGGAGCAGCCGCTGCCATTGAAAAAGGATTTCAGGGCGGGGGAGATGAACTCAGACGCGACGGGCTGAAGATACATTCTCTTGCAATAGTGGATTCAATGGATGACGGAAAGATAGTTTTCCGCAATAATTAATTTCGGTGTAAATTTTATTTACATAACAATTTTATTTTAATTTTGCCAGAATTGGCGGGAGGAAAAAATGAAAAAGTATTTATCTCTCACTCTTGCGCTGACTCTCCTCCTTTCCGCTTGCACGCTCTTTACAGGCTGCGGCGAAAAGGACACAGTAGTTGACGACAACCAGACTGAAGTTGAAACCCAGACAGGCGCAGAAGACGAAGCAGAAACAGAAACCGAAACAGAAGCAGAAACAGAAGTTGAAACTGAAACTGCTCTCGATGTTTCCGACCTCAAAGTGGGCTTTATCTTCCTTCACGATGAAAACTCCACTTACGACAAGAACTTTATCGATGCAGCGAAAGTTGCAACAGAAAAGCTCGGTCTTGCTGATGAGCAGGTTATCTTCAAGGTAAATGTTCCCGAAGATATTGCTTGCTACGACACAGCAGCAGAACTCGCAGATGATGGTTGCGACCTCATCTTCGCAGATAGCTTCGGTCACGAAGATTTCATGATTCAGGCTGCTGAAGAGTTTACAGATGTTGTATTCTGCCACGCTACAGGTACAAAGGCTCACACAGTAAACCTTCCCAACTACTTCAACGCATTTGCTTCCATTTATGAAGGCAGAAACCTCGTTGGTGTTGCTGCAGGTCTCAAGCTCAACGCTATGATCGAAGCCGGCGACATTAAGCCCGAAGAAGCAAAGATGGGTTACGTAGGTGCTCATCCTTACGCAGAAGTTAAGTCCGGCTACACATCCTTCTACCTTGGCGCAAAGTCTGTTTGCCCCACAGTTACAATGGATGTTAAGTTCACAAACTCCTGGTTCGACATCGCCCTTGAAAAAGAAGCTGCAAATGCTCTTATCAATGACGGTTGCGTACTTATCAGCCAGCATGCTGACTCCGAGGGTGCTCCTAAGGCTTGTGAGGAAGCAGGCGTTCCCAACGTTGCTTACAACCTCGATACACGTGAATGGGGTCCCAACACAGCTCTTGTTTCTTCCAAGATCAACTGGGAACCTTACTTCAAGCACATTATCGAAGCTACAATCAACGGAACAGAAATCACTCAGGACTACTGCGGAAGTCTTGCAGACGAAGGCGTTCAGATTCTTGGTCTCAACGACAAGGTTGCAGCTGAAGGTACTGTAGAAAAGCTTGAAGAAATTAAGGCTCAGCTTATCGCCGGCGAAATCAAGGTATTTGACACAGCTGCTTTCACAGTTGAAGGCAAAACTCTTGAAGAATACATGGCTGACGTTGATTCCGATGCTGCTTTCACACCTGATACAAACGCAATCGCTGACGGATATTTCCATGAATCCGAATACCGCAGCGCACCTTACTTTGATATCGATATCGACGGTATCACAATCAAATAACTGAAAACACATTGCCGGGCGGGGCGTATATTTCGCTCCGTCCGCGTTTTCGTTTATAAAAGCATATAAACTACTTTATTTGTTTTTATAAATGAAAAATTACAGGAGGGATAAGATGAGTAATACTCCGGCAATCGAACTTAAAAATATTACCAAACGTTTTGGTGACAAGTACGCCAACAAGGATGTCTGCCTTACTGTTAA
>JAFYUY010000084.1 GCA_017549405.1 Clostridia bacterium
GCGCTGACGGAACGTCTTTCCAAAGTCAGCGACCTTGAACGTCTTATGACAAGGATCGTTTACAACACCGCCAACGGTCGTGATCTCAAATCCCTTGAAAATACCGCAAAACAGCTCCCTCTCATTAAAAAGATTCTTTCCGGTTTCACCGGGGCGGAGCTTTGCGAACTTTATCAGAGTCTTGATACTCTTGAAGATATCGAAAAAACGATATCCGAAGCCATTGTCGATGAACCGCCTTTCTCCGTTCGCGAGGGCGGCATCTTCCGCACGGGTTACAATGCCACCATAGATGAGCTTCGTTCCATGATGGGCGAAAGCGAAAACTGGATAGTGCGCATAGAACAGACCGAGCGCGAAGCAACGGGTATAAAAAATCTCAAAATAGGCTACAACCGCGTTTTCGGTTACTATATCGAAGTAACAAACTCCTATAAGGAGCTTGTGCCCGAAAGATACATCCGCAAGCAAACACTAACGGGCGCCGAGCGTTACATAACCGAAGAACTTAAACAAATGGAATCCCGTGTGCTGGGCGCAAAAGATAAAGTCGTTGCACTCGAATACGAGCTGTTCCAGCAGATACGTGAATACATTGCCGATAACATTGCCCGCATCCGCATGACAGCCGCTGCCCTTGCAAAGCTCGATGTTTTTGCATCCCTTGCGGAGGTTGCCAAAAAGAACAACTACATCTGCCCCGAGGTGGATTATTCCGACAAGATATATATAAAAGACGGACGCCACCCCATAGTTGAAACCTTCTTGCCCGAGGGAATGTTCATTCCCAACGACGTAGAGCTTGATTCTTCAAACAGACTTATGCTCATAACAGGCCCGAACATGGCAGGTAAATCCACATATATGCGTCAGTCAGCGCTCATCGTGCTCATGACTCAAATGGGCTCATTCGTTCCGGCACGCGAGGCACGAATCGGCATTGTGGACAAACTGTTCACCAGAGTCGGTGCATCCGACGACCTCGCTTCAGGTCAATCTACCTTTATGCTTGAAATGAACGAAGTGGCATACATTCTTCAGAATGCCACAGCAAAAAGCTTCATTATATACGACGAAATAGGCAGAGGCACTTCGACCTTTGACGGCATGAGTATTGCCCGAGCCGTTGCCGAATATACCTGCGGCAAAAAGATCGGCGCCAAGACCATGTTTGCCACCCATTACCACGAGCTTTGTGAGCTTGAAGAAATGTGCGATGGTGTTGTGAATTACAGCATTGCCGCAAAGAAACGCGGTGATGAACTCATATTCCTTCGCAAAATAATACGCGGTGCCGCTGACGACAGCTACGGAATTGAAGTTGCAAAGCTTGCAGGTGTTCCCAAAGAAGTCACAAAGCGCGCCTCAGTGATTCTCGACAGTCTTAATGAGGGCAATGCCGTGCCCGCAGGAAAGAACACTAAAAAAACCGCATCGTCCGATACATACGGAGCAATATCCTTTGACGATCTTTCCAAAAATGAAATTGCGGAAAAGCTCCGTGCACTTGATATCAACACCCTTACTCCCATTGAAGCTCTCACAAAACTTTATGAGCTCAAAAACATGCTTTAATTATGAAAGGCGGTGAAAAAGCGTGGCAATAAATATTCTTGATAAACACACAGCAAATCTCATTGCCGCAGGCGAAGTGGTTGAGCGCCCCGCCTCGGCTATCAAGGAAATGCTTGAAAATTCCGCCGATGCGGGTGCCACGCGCATCACCGTGGAAATAAAAAACGGCGGAACGACATATTTCCGTGTGACGGATAACGGTTGCGGAATGTCGGCGGAAGATCTGCCCAAAGCAGTCCTTCGCCATGCAACAAGTAAAATTTCGTCTTCTTCAGACCTCAATGCCATCGGAACATACGGTTTCCGCGGAGAAGCCCTGGCAGCTATTGCTGCAGTATGCGATCTTCGCATACTCACAAAGCGTCCCGAAGATACCTTCGGTAACGTACTTCATATCAACAGCGGCACGGTGATAGAACAGGGCGATGCCGGATGCCCCGACGGAACAACGGTTGCCGCATCGGATATTTTCAAAAACATACCCGCACGCCGCAAGTTCCTGAAAAAAGATATGACCGAAGGTGCCGCATGCATTGCGGTAGCTGAAAAATTTGCTCTTTCCCGTCCAAACATTGCAGTCACATTTCTCTCTGACGGAAATATAAAACTAAAAACTGCGGGCGACGGCAACCTTAAAAACACAATATACTCCTGCCTCGGAAAAGAATTTTCATCAAAGCTTTTGGAGCTTGATTATGAATACGAGGGCATAAAAGTCACAGGATATATCGGAAGACCCGAAACCGCCCGTCCCAGCCGCTCTTTGCAGAATTTCTTTGTAAACGGCAGATATGTTCGTTCAGGCACGGTATGTGCGGCGCTCGAAGAAGGCTTTCGTGCATTCTGCCCTGCGGGGAAATTTCCCGCAGCAGTTATATTCTGCGATCTCGACCTTTCCCGAGTAGACGTAAACATACATCCCGCGAAGACCGAAATAAAATTTTCCGAAGAAAAAAAGGTTTTTGAAGCTGTCTTGTTTGCGGTAAGAACTTCTCTTGGCAAAGGAACTTCATTCTCTCCTTATGAGGGCATTAAACCTTTGACCGAAAACAAACAGGCACCGCCAAGCACATTTTCGGATAAACCCTCAATGACCTCAAAAGAACTCGCAAAGTCCCTTGGCATCGGCGAAGTTCCGCGCGAATCCACATCTCATTTTAAAAATGCAGACACTTCGGTAACCAAACACTCCACCGACAGTGCCGTTTCTTCTCCTCTGCCGCACAATGATGAAAACAAGAAAAACATTTCGGCAATCCCCGTTGAAAAAAGCAAGGTCGAAGAGTCTGTGCCGCAGAACGATATAAAAAACAATGCGGGAGCATTCACATACACCCCGCAAAAAGACAGACAAGACGAAATACCCGATCTGCCGTTCGGCACAATCAAAAATGCTGATAGTCCGGCACGTGTTCCCGATTTCAAAAATGCCTTTGCTTCTGAAAGCGAAGGGGTTGCGGAGTTTTCAAAAGTTCACAATATTTCAAGTGCAAATATTTTGCACGCATCATCCCCCGCAGAAAGGCTTGAGATCTACTCTCCCCCCGCCAAAGCAGACCTTTTCCCCGAGAGAAAAACTCAGAATAAGGCATCCGAGGAACAGATCAGCTTTGAGCTTCCGGGCGAGGAACCCGCAAAAGTAAGATTCCGCATAATCGGTCAGTGCTTTGATTCTTTTATACTTGCCGAAAAAGATGATGTTCTGTATATAATAGATAAGCATGCCGCCCACGAACGTATATTATATGAAGAGATCAAAAATTGTGTCAGCGTATCATCTCAGGTTTTGCTTGAACCCATACGGGTATCGCTCACCACTGAGGAATGTGCGGCTCTTTCGGAAAACAAAGAGTATTTTGAAAAGACCGGCTTTGATTTTGACACGCTGGGCGACAGCTCCATAATAGTACGCTCCTACCCGGAACATATATCCAAAGAAGATCTTGCGGATATTTTCTCCGCCCTTGCCGCAAAGCTTATGGAGGGCAGCGGGGCTGCGGCGGGAGACCTCTTTGACCGCGCTCTGTTTTCTGCCGCGTGCAAAGCTGCTGTAAAGGCGGGACAGCGTAGCTCGGTATTCCATGACGAATATATCGCCGAAAAGATATTCTCAAGCGAAGCAATTCTGTATTGCCCTCACGGCAGACCGGTTTTAACCGAGCTTACCCGCGAAAAACTGTATAAAATGTTTAAACGCACATAAGTAATAACGAAAGGACAACCACACACAATGTACAAACTTATAAAACAGGAAGGCAGAGCGCGCCTGGGCGAATTTCACACTGTCCACGGTGTAATAAAGACTCCCGTGTTTATGAATGTAGGCACCTCTGCCGCCATTAAGGGCGGAGTTTCCACAGGAGACCTTTTAAACATAAAATGTCAGGTAGAACTGTCAAACACCTATCATCTGCACATTCGTCCCGGAGATGATGTGATACGCGAGCTCGGTGGTCTTCACAAGTTCTTCAACTGGGAAGCTCCCATCCTTACCGATAGCGGCGGATTCCAGGTATTCTCTCTTGCAACCTTGCGCAAAATAACCGAAGAAGGTGTATATTTCAACTCCCACATGGATGGCAAACGCATCTTCATGGGTCCTCGCGAAAGTATGCGGATCCAGGCAAATCTCGGTTCGACCATCGCTATGGCTTTTGATGAATGCGTTGAAAACCCTGCAGAATACAAGTATGCCAAAAATTCCAGCGACAGAACTGTCCGCTGGCTCAAGATATGCAAAGAAGAAATGGAGCGTCTGCGTGCGGAACCAAATGCCGTAAACCCCAACCAGCTTCTTTTCGGCATCAACCAGGGAAGCACATACAAAGACCTCAGAGTCGACAATATGAAGCAGATAGCGGAGCTTGATCTTGACGGTTACGCAATAGGCGGACTTGCCGTGGGTGAAGAAGCTGAAATCATGTATGATATTATAGATACTGTTGAACCCTTCATGCCCAAAGACCGTCCCAGATACCTTATGGGCGTCGGCACTCCCACCAACATCCTTGAAGCGGTATACCGCGGTGTTGACTTTTTCGACTGTGTTATGCCAAGCAGAAACGCTCGCCACGGAAACCTATTCACCTGGGGCGGACATATGAATCTCAATAACAATAAATACGAGCGAGATCCCCGCCCAATCGATCCGCAGTGCGATTGCCCCGTTTGTAAGCGCTACACAAGAGCATACATACGTCATCTGTTTAAAGCCCGCGAGCTTCTCGGCATGCGCCTTTGCGTGCTTCACAATCTTTATTTTTACAACACCCTTATGGAAAAGATCCGCGAAGCCCTTGCAGAAGGCAGATACGAAAGCTTTTACCGCGAAATGCGTGTGAAGCTTGCCGAAAGAGTAAACGACTGACATTTTTTACCGAAAACGAAATTTTATTCACCACACATTCACATTTTAGTGGTATCATACTTTTTGTATTTTTGATGCAAGTCAATTCATTTTGGAGGTTATTATGTTTAACACATTTTTACTTGATGCAGCAGCCGCTCCCGAAGCAGGCGCAATGGGAACGCTTATGAGCTTTCTTCCCTTCATACTTCTCATTCCCATCTTCTATTTCCTCATGTACCGTCCTCAGAAAAAGCAGGAAAAAGAAACCGCACAAATGCGCAACAGCCTTATGATAGGCGACGAAGTTGTAACCATAGGCGGCATAATTGGAAGAATTGTAAAGGTTAAGGAAGATTACGTAATAATAGAAACCGGTTCCGACAGAACAAAAATAAAGTTCCGCAAGACAGCTATCGGCTCCGTTGAAAAGAAAGCGGATGAAAACGGTGAAAAACGTTCCACTTTCAAAGTAACAGCCGCACCCACAAAAACAAACGAAGAATAATAGAATTCCCGCATTAACAAAAATTTCTCCGAATATGATATATCAACAACGATTATCATTTTCGGAGATTTTTTATGCCAAAAACAAGTACTTCTGCAAAAAAGCACACACCCACTACCCGCAAAACCAACACAAAAAATCCGCTTACAGCAATGGCTCTGTCTGCGGTTATCGGTACTGTGTTGCTTTTGTGTTCTGCTGCTCTGTTCTCTTTTATTCTGAAAGACACCTCTTGCCCCGAAAGCTTTTTTGCTCCTGTTGCGCTCTTATGTGTGCTGATTTCCGGATGCGGAGCGGGAATAACCGCAGCACTTTGCAGCGGAAATTCCATGCCCTATTCTCTCATTTCAGGAATTCTGCTTCTTTTGATGTTTCTCGCAATCTCAGCTGCATTTGATTCAGCTCAGGTAGATAGCGACAACGTATTCAAGGGAATCGTCGCAGCAATCACAGTTGCTTCATCGTTAGTATCAGGAATGCTTTCAACAAGAAAAAAGAGCAAAAAAATCAAAGCAAGAAGATAATACAAAGGGGCTGTTTAAAAACGCGGTTTTAAAACAGTCCCTTTTGAGGGGATAGGTAAAAAAGCTTCAGAACGGACAAACGGAACCCGAAGGCGCACAAAGGTGCGTCGAGAGGTGACGTTTGTCTGTAGCAAAAAAATTTATTTTGAGAAAAACGCAGAATGATGAGTTTTTCTTCTTTTTTGCGGTCTGGACTTTTTTAACATCCCCTTTGATTTTCAACAACTATTTTGAAGTTACAGATACAGTCCTTGTATCTCCGTCCCATTCAACACCGCAACCGAATGCCTCGGAAACGGCACGAACCGGTACCATAGTTCTGTTGGTCACAAGCTTTGCGGGTGAATCAAGTGCAATTTCTTCGCTGTTTTTTGTAAGATGCGATTTTCCGATACCTATACTTACATTTATATCATCCTTGACCGCAACCGCTGTATAAGTTTCGTGCTCCCAGGTAACCTGCGCACCAAGAGCTTCAAATATCGCACGCATTGGTACCAACACACGGTCATTTTCAATAATCGGATGCTGGTCGAAATCGATCGCTGTGCCGTTTACTAAAACTGCAATGGGGTTTGTGTAATTATAAGCAATACCCGCATTTAGTGCCGCCTGCTCAGCGGAGCTTCCCTGAGGAATAAGCATTCTAACACCATCACCTGAAAAAGCTCCGTATCCCATATATGAAAGTTCCGTGCCCTCAGCAACCGTAACCGTTTGCAAATTTTCGCTTGATACGGCATATGCCGAAACGGTCTTTATGGGTGCAGGAATCGTAAGCTCAGAAAGAGCGGTATTTACAAGCACACGCGTCCCTATGGTAGTCAATGCCGTATCCTGCGGAATCACAAAGCTTTCCAGGGAACTGCAGTTTATGAATGCATCGTTACCAAGGGAAGAAAGAGCTTTGGGCAGCAATATTTCAGTAATTGAAGAACAATCCGCAAATGCGCCGTTTCCAATGGTCACAAGGGATTGTGGCAACACAACCTTTGTCAGTTTTTTTGACATATAAAAGGCATATGGATCAATAGTTATAACAGTATCCGGTATAACATATTCTGCAATAGCAGACATTTGAGGGTATCTTATGAGCCTTGTCATGTCCGTTGTATACAAAGCCCCTGCCTCGTCATTGCAATACGCGGTGTTTTCGGATGCAACGGTTATTTTTTCTATCTGTGTATCCCACAAAAATGCGTTCAGACCAATAAAATTCACCGATGCGGGAATATAAACATCCTTGATTTTCGTGCAATGGATAAAAGCTTCTTCACCTATAGTCTGTGCGCACGGGAAATCAACGCTCTCGAGTTCTTCGCACATCGAAAAAGCCCTGTCGCCAATATGCAGCACGCCCGGGAGGCTGATACTTTTTAGTGCCGTATCGGAAAACGCATTCATGCCGATTTCGGTAACGGTTTCAGGAACCGTGATCTCGGCAAGAGAATGACACGCCGCAAAGGCGCGGTTGCCTATTCTTTGCAGACCGTTGTGAAGCTTGACGTTTTTCAGCGAGGTGCAACCCTCAAATACATTCGATTCAAGCTGTGTGATAAGACAGCCTTCATTGAAAATTATTTCTTCAAGATTTTTTGACTCTGAAAAAGCAAGAAAATCAATAGCGGTCACTCCCGAGGGAATTGTATAAGAGGTGTCCGCTTTTCCTATAGGGTATGCCTTAAGCACGGTTTTGTCTTTATTAAACAACACACCATTATCCGACGAGAAAAATTTGTTATCGGATGAGACCTCAAAACTCTCGAGAGATGTGGGTTCAAAAAAGGCATATTCGCCTATATACTCCACCGATGCTGGAATGTATATGCGCACAGCCCCCGTATTGCAATAAAACGCATGGGAACCTATGCTCATAACATTTTCGGGGATCAGGATCTCTCCAATGTCACGGCATCCCATAAATGCATAATCCGCAATGGTTTTCAATGAACCGGGAAGTGAAATACTCTTTACTCTGTCAAGACCTGCAAACGACTCTCGCGAAATGTGGGTTATCCCCTCCTCCACGGTTATGGATGTTATGGAATCTGCGTTTTTATACCACGGAGCAAATGATGCCGATGCATATGTCTGCATTTCGCCGCTTCCGCGAATTGTAAGTCTGCCGTCAGATCCAAGAGTCCATGTCGCATTTTCTCCGCAGTTGCCCTGCTTTAAAATAACAGCATTTTCGTAAGCATTACCCTCAACAAAGCTCACATTGTTCTTCTTTGCCAAATCCTGCGCTTGGGAATCCTTCTTACCGAATACCGCCATAGCACCGCAACCATCGAGTATTGCATCGCCCGTCATATCCAGTGTTTCCGGAAGAGAAAGACTCAAAAGGCTTGTGCATTTTGCAAAGGCACGGTCGGAAATGCTACGCACTCCGTCGGTTACTATAACTTGAGAAAGCTTTTTGCATTTTTCAAAAGCACTTTTGCCGATATACTTAAAATCTTCACTTTCGGGAAAAACAAGTTCAGACAGTTCTCCCGCATCATAAAAGCAGTTGTCGGAAATGCCCTCAAGACGGGTGCAGTTTGAAAGATCCACCTTTTTAAGCACAGACGAGCTTTCAAAAGCACCTGTACCTAAAACGCGCAACTGCGAATTCTGCGGGAAATCAAGCTCTTTTATATCAACTCTGTAAAAAGCATGATCCCCAACACGCACAAGAGTGGCCGGCAAAGAAACATCTTTTATCCAGAAACTGCTGAAAGCATAGTTACCCACAGAGGTAACACCTTCTTCGATTATTACGGTATTAATATGTGTGGCATGCTTATCCGGAAAAACATCGCCCCTTTGTAAGCCTCTTTTGACTTCTTCTTCATCTAACATCCCGTCATACATGTCGCCGCTGCCCGAAATTTTGAGCACGCCTTCGGAATCAAGAGTCCATGTAAGTGTATCACCGCATTTCCCCGAATCAAGTATTTCAGCTTCCTGCGCACTTGGCGACACCGAAATAAGCGGCAATATCAAAAGAATAACCAAACAGCAAACTGGCAAAAAACTTTTAAATCGATACATGATCGTTCCTCCTTTGTTATAAAAATTAACTGTTGCCCTGATACTTCTGATTTTATTATATAACAGCGGAAAAGGCTTGTCAATCATATTCGAAATAATCGCAATGAAGTACCCTTGCGCGAAAGTCTTTTTATAGCCTATATTGTATCATATATAGCCCATATTGTCAAGTCTTTCAGGCTATAATTAGACTAAATCAGAAAATACAAAGGATGTGGCAATAATGGACACATATTCAGCTGTGAAAAATAGATTACTGTATCTTTGTGAGCAAAAAAGATTTACTATAAACAAGCTTGCCACCGAATCGGGAATTGCTCCGTCCACCGTAAAAAATATTCTTTACGGCAAAAGCAAAAACCCAGGCATCGTAACATTAAAAATGCTGTGCGACGGGCTTGGCATATCTTTAAACGAATTTTTCTGCGAAGAAATTTTCCACACTCTTGAACAGGAAATAAAATGACAGGTATGTGCAAAACCATCCTTATTTTCAGAAGCAAAAGAGGTTAAACAAGATGTCAGATCTTTTGTGGCTGATAAATGTCGTAGGCGAAATTATTGAAAACGATGAGTGATTGCGAATAGAGAAACGGATTGCAAATGCATTCCGTTTCTTTTGTCTTATGGCTCGCGTAAAAACTCCGGATAAAAATATAAAAGCCACATTAAAACGAGTGGTAGTTTCGGCTTCGTTAATATTTTATCAATAGGTTGACAAAGCATCGTTTGTGCTATATAATATTGGTAAGAAATGGTTAAAATAAACAAATTTCATAGAAATTTATAAACAAAATTGTCGAATACCCACATCCAATTTAATATTTCCAACAATTTAACACAAAAGGAGTGTAGCAACTTTTACGCTTAGGCACAACAAAACAATTTTGAAAAGGAGTTTATAGTATGAAATCATTAAAAAAGATCACAAGCATAGTTTTATCGGTAGTAATATTGTTCATGTTTTCTCTCAGCGATTTTAGAATAAGCGCTCAAAACCGCAGAACAATTGACGATATTGTCTTGTCTGCACAGAAATTTCTTGAACAGCAACGCGAAACTAAAATTTTCGAAAGCAGCAATCGTGAAACCAAATACACATCCTTATCCAAACCCGATATATCAGAATATAACGATTTATTTGTTTATCCCTACGCAAGACCCAATTTAAAGGCAATTGTGCGCCCTGAAGGCGAAACACTCATGCGCAGATTACGCGAACAAATTGAAGATAATGCAAAAGCTGAAAAAGCAATAAGCCGCAGCGACGATGAATATAAACAGTATGTGCTGAAAAAGATCTCAACTTTGGAAAGTGATGACAAAACTTTCGCTGTTGATTCGGCAAATAAGTTGATAAATGAAACCTCACCCAAAGAGGCTTTCTCCGCATATGTGTTGGCAGAGCTTTTGAAAGTGTCGCCACATGACTTGTTGACTCAAAAAGTATTAAGTGAAGAAAAGATCACGCTGACAGAAGCGGAAGAAGACTTCTTGTATTTTTACCCTGCAAATATTACAGTACTCCGCCAAGCCATAACAGCGCAATACGGCGGCACCGATGATGCCCATTACACGGCTCTGTTTAACGATGCCATGGCACTAAGCTCATCTTCGGATACATCTGTTAACGCCTTGATACCCGAAATAAAGCAACCGGATGCGCCCAAATACACTTTTGTCACGCCCGAAAACGAAAATATCAGCACAAGCACGGGAGAACTGACCTATACCGAAAATCTTATAAATGTCAAGGGTGTAAATGGTATGGATCTTGTGATTTCCGCAAAATATAATTCCACCGATTCAAGGCAGAGCTCGGTATCACCTGTATATAGTCCGTTTTGGTTTGATGGTGTTTGGAATTCTGATTATTATTTACTTGACAATTGTGCCATTTATGATAATAATATACCATACTTTCTTGCTCGCGGCTGGAAATTAGATCTGCCCACGTGCTCATACGATCATTTATATATCCCAAATGTCGGGAGTTTTGTAACCGAAGATTTTTCCTTGCCGGAAATCGGAATCGAAACATGCGAAGAAATTGAAGTGAATGGTTTGTTCGCAGAGGGTCAACCTGTAAAAAGTCATTTTAATTACAAATTAAAAAACGGTACCAGCTATCATTTTACCTATGACGGCATGATAATGCGGATTCAAGATAAATACGGAAACAAAATAAATTTTTATTACTGTATTGACACAACCGGAGCAAAAAGAATAAGCAAAATCATAGATTCTGCATGTCGTAAATATACTTTTTCTTATGAGGCAGACCAAAACACCCCCACCAAAAGCACAATTACCATAACAAAGCCCGATAGTTCTACTGTGCTCATAGGAACCACCTCTTTCTCCGCATATCCAAGAGAATACAGACAATTGGATTATATAACACATCAAGCAACACCGGAAGTTTTCCAAACTAAAACATTCACTTATAACAATTCTGCTTACAGTGTTAATTTGGGCTCTAAAGACGTTTCTCAACCATCATATAACAGCCCCGACTATTTTTATTTGTTGTTAACCAAAGTCACCTCTCCCACAATAGAAACAAATTACACCTACGAATATTATGTGCATGATGCCGGATGGAACGGTTATATAGGCTCTTACAGAGTGACAAGCAGATGGGATTATTCAAACAGCAATAAGCTTATATTTCAATACGAAGGCACCCACACGGGCTTTCCAAACGAAGAATACTGCTCTCCATATAGTGTGTCTCCATATAGTGTGTCTCCACATAGCTTTGAATACGCCGTACACATATATAATGACACCACGCTTATTCACAGCTATCTGAATAAAGCGGAATACGTTGATTATTATGAAGGAATGACATATACAAACGCGTATTCCCAATACAAATACAAATACACGGTTACAAAGCAAAATTTCAGTCCCAACCGTCAGTACAACACCGAAAAAACAGTGTATATTCCCGGCACACCGCTGGTCGAATCAACCCACAATCATTATTACCGCGTGCCGGTTTACGAGGTGGATTTTCAGACTGAACAAATCTTCACATACTCAGGACTTGAAGTGACGTCATATAACAATCCGCGCGGCAACACAACGGATGAGCTGTATAAAACACGCATAACGTACGATCCCGAATACAATATGCCGGTTGAAAAGACGTATAAAACAGATGCCAACACATCTGTGTGTGTTGTCAATGCGCTCTCATCTGATAATAAATCCATTATTCAGCAAAACACCTATGTTAATAATCGCCTTGTAGCACGCACGGAATATTCGTACGATTCCCGCGGTAACATAACGCAGACAAAACAGTATACCGATATTCCCAACTCATATTCAAAATATATTACCACCAATTACACCTATTCTTCAAAAGGATTAAACATGCTGTCGCAGACAGCATCGGGTGTAAAAGATGCCGACGGTAATTATATCGGTACCAATGGAAATATAACACAAAGCTATACCTATGATACCATGGGTAATATGCTCTCATATACAGACGCACGCGGCAATGTATATACATACGAATATGATTATTACGGCAACGTCACAAATGTAACCAAGCCCCGTGGGTATGAGTTCTATTCTCATATGTACGACCAAAACGCGTATGTACTCTTTACCGACAACACAAGCGAAACAATACATACCTGGGATAGCTACGGAAATTATAGCGGAAGTTATGTTTACAGCTATGATGACTCCGATTGGCGCGTGGCGACCGAATACAGTTATAACCCTTTCGGAGGACTTGTTTCCGAAGCCAATACGCATAATATCGACGGTGAATATAAAAAGGAATACGGTTACAGCGGTTATAACGACCCGATAACATTGCGCATGTACGGAGCGAACAACAGTGTTCAGTATTCAGAGGATTATACATATGGTTTTTCCACCACAGGTCTTGGCGATGACTACTATACCCCGCACCGTTCCGTACTCACCCAAATATATGACAGCACGCATACCAATGTGCTTGGCAACAATATCAAATACTATAACATATACGGTGACCTTGTTTTGGAGGACAATACCGCCAACCCCGCTTCATCGGAATCGTCAACCATCTACCGCTATGACGATAACGGAAATCTGATAAGAAAAGAATACTTTGTTGCCGATGACGGATATTACGGTCATTACGTAACTCTTGAAAGCTATACCTACGACTACGCGGGTAGATTGACTTCCGTAACCGATGCCTACGGCAAAACCTCGTACATAACCTACGATGCCCTGGGACGCAAAATAAGCGAAAGCGATAAAATGGGCAACACAACCTATTATACCTACGATGCCCTCGGCAGAGTTATAAAGGTGGATTCCCCCTTCAACGGCAATATCCGCTCGGTAAAAAAGACATACTATGACGCCAACGGAAACGTCATAAAAGAACAGCAATCCAACAACGCCGATAATTCCGCTGTTTATACCTTTGATACGGTGGAATATGCCTACGACAGTATGAACAACCTTACCGACGTAATAACCCACGTTACCGACACCGCAAGGAACTATGTTCATTACGAGTACGATACCGCAGGCAGAATGACGAGCATGCACACAGGTCTTTCCGCACCGTATTCTGAAACAAACACGGGAAATGTTACGGAATATGCCTACGACCTCTACGGCAACTGCATATCCGTCACCGATGCTCTTGACAATACCGAAACATTCACGTATAATTTAAACAGAATGGTAACAAGCTCCACCGACCGCAACGGAGTGCGCACCGATTATATCCATAACGCTTTCGGCAACACCCTTACCGAAAAGTATTATAAAAACGGCTCGCTTGTTAAAACCGTTTCGAGCACATATGACGATGCGGGAAGACTCTCAAACATATCCGAAACCGGAGCTGTCTCCGTAAGTTACACCTACGATTCCCGCGGAAGAATAGCAAGCGAAAATCAAGGCGGAAATATACTGGAATACTCCTACGACAGCCGCGGCAATCTTGCGCAAAACAAGCTTACCGTTTCGGGAATATATGAAATGTGGACGGCAAATTACAGTTATGATGACAAAAACCGTCTTGTTGGTGTAAGTAACTCCAATATGCCGACGGCATTGCAGAACACAACTTTCACTTACAACGATAACGGCAGTCTGCTTACGGAAACAACGGGCGACCTTGTAACGGCATATACATATAACGATGCGGGGCTTATTACGCAAAAGAGTCATTCCGTAAACGGAACAGACCCCACGGGAAGTTTTTATTCACCGTCAAATTACTTCACATATTCGTATTATACAAACGGTAATCAAAAATCCATGTTCGATTCCGTTAATGTTGTTTCCCCGTCATATGAATACGATGGTGCGGGTCGGCTGACAAAGGAAGACCGCCAGGGCTCGGGAATTGACGATGTTTTCAGTTACACTTACGATGCCTCGGGCAACCGTCTTACAAAGGTAAGCGAATACAATGCCAACGAGTATTACGGAACGAAAACAACAGAAACCGAAACATATTCGTATGATGCAAATAATCGGCTGACAGGCTTTGCAAACGGAGCAAACACCGTAAGCTATACTTACGACGGCAACGGAAATATACTGACCGAGGGCAATAAAAGCTACACCTACAATGTACTTAATAAGCTTACGGCATATTCCGACGGCACAAATTACGCCACATACAGCTATTACGCAAACGGTTTGCGTTATGACAAGAGCGTAAACAACGGAGCTGTTGTAAAGAATTTCACGTGGTGCAAAGATAATCTTATCTACGAGGGCGACGGAAATGCCTCCGACTACCTTGGAAAGTGCTATAACTACGGTTACGGACTCATTTCGAGCTATGACAATAACGCATCTGCGCCGACGCTTTATGAAAAAGACGGTCACGGCAGCGTAGTTATGACGCTAAACTCAAGCTATTCGAACATGAGTATGCCGAGCTACGATGCGTTTGGCATAAGCAGCTCTGCCCTCTCATCCGCCACAGACCCCATGCGCTATTGCGGCGAATATCAGGATTATGAATCGGGTTTGATTTACCTCAGAGCTCGCTATTATAACCCGCAGCTTGGCAGGTTTATCAATGAGGATCCCCATTGGAATCCTGATAATATGGTTTATGGGGATTCATCACAAAATACCGATGTGAAATCTGTCCCCAATTACAGCGC
>JAFYUY010000085.1 GCA_017549405.1 Clostridia bacterium
CGAGATCCTTGAGCTGAAGTTCCAGGTCGATTACTTCCTTGTCACGTACAGGATCCACGCTTCCGTCCACATGAACGATGTTTGCATCATCGAAGTATATTGTGATCAAGCAACAAAAGGAAATCCATATATGTCTATGGCGTTTACTGTTGACGATGTAGACGATGAATTTGTCAGACTAAAACGTTTAGGAATAAAAATAATTGATGAGCCGACTATGCGCCCTTGGGGAGCAAAGAATATGCGATTCTGTGATCCGGATGGAAATTTTGTTGTCTTTCGGAGCTTTCCCAAGAAAACATGACGTACTGTTGTCATGTTTGGAATGGTATAGTATAGAAAAAACGACAGGAGAAATAAGATGAACGAAAAAATCATTTCTCTCCGTATGGAGCGTCAATGCTTTGTTTATAAAGCTGATGAAAGCGAATACATAAACCTTTATCGAGATATGCAACCGGGACAGAACGTATATTGGAACGGTTTTGGCGAACCGCCTACACTTTCTTTCAGAACCGATTTTAATGATATTGAGTTCAACCGAGAAAGACAGTTAAAGCGAGAGCTTATCAAAGGGCGTTTTTCGGGCGGTAACCTTGGTTGGATCGTTCCCGAGGATATGGAGCTGTTTATCGGTCTTTATCGAAAACCGCTTACAAAACCTACCGCAGACCAATTAACAATTCTTGAACTTATAGAAACGTCGGGTCCGTTTACAATTCAGCAGATAAAAGAAGAAACAGGATTGCTTGTAAAGCAGATAACACCCATCCTTCACCGTTTGCAAGAAGCGTTTTTGATCTACGAGGACCAGTACGACGGTGAATGGGACAGAGGCTGGTATCGTTTTGGTGAGATGTTCCCCGAAGTCAATCTAAACAGATACACAAGACACGAAGCTCTAAAAATCGTATTACAGAGATTTGCATACCGACTTGTTTGGTTCGATACCGCAATGGCAAAATCATTCTATAAACTGCCCGAAAAGGAAATTAAGCTTGCGGTAAGCGATTTAGTAGCAGAAGGCATTTTAGTAGCATCCGATAGTGGCTTTATGTTGAAAACCGATGCGGAACTGATCGAAAACTATGAACCCAAGGAAATGCACTTTGTTTATGCACTTCACAGAAACGATTTTCTTTATAAATCTCACGAACACATTTTGAAAGACTACGCAAAACGCCTGACCGACGGCTTGGAATATGACCACGAGCCGTTGCAATATCTCCTTATTGACGGAGAATTTCACGGTGCATCCGTAGGACACTTCCGCAATGGGCCCTATGATCTCAACGATATCGTTTGCGATTTGCCAAATGCCGAAGCACGCAAGGCAGAAATTGTCGATGCCATTCAATCCGTTAACTACGGAAAAATGCCCGTGAGATTTATGGGAGCGTTGCTATGATGAGTATATTTGAAAAAACAAGAAGTTTTGTTTATCGCTACGCTCGTCCTCTTGATCTTTCAAGGTGGCAATTTCATTTTGAAAACGGCAGTAAAGAAACTGTAATGAACGCCTTGTCTTACTATCAAAACGAAGATGGTGGGTTTGGTTATGCTTTGGAGCCGGATTGTTGGAACCCCAATTCAACACCGATTGCGACATGGTTTGCAACCGAAGTGCTCCGAGAAATCGGTTGGAAAGATGCAACGCATCCGATTGTTGAGGGAATTTTGCGCTATTTGGAAAGCAGTGCAGATTTTGACGAGGTACATCAGCAATGGCTGAATGTTGTTCCGACCAACAACGATCATCCGCATGCAACATGGTGGACATATGGCGACGGTGGCAGCGAGTTCAAATATAACCCGACAGCAAGTCTTGCAGGGTTTATTATACGGTATGCCGATCCCAAATCGGCATTGTATCAAAAGGGCGTATCGATTGCAAAAGAAGCGTTTGCCTTTTTGGAAGCAAGTATTCCTTTTGATGAACAGCACGTTACAACCTGTTTTTGTAATTTGTATGATGATTGTATTGTGTCCAAAGTTTCGTTTTTGGACATGAGCAAGTTCGCAGAGCTTCTTCGAAAACAAGTTAAGCATTGTATCAATCCCAATTATGACTTATGGTTTGCCGAGTATCATACGAAACCGTCCGACTTTATTCTCTCAAAGGACAGCATGTTCTACGAGGACAACAAAGAACTTTTGCTCCAAGAGCGTGAACTGTTGCAACAATATCAATCCGAAGACGGAGGTTTTCCTGTCACTTGGCAATGGTGGACGGATTATCCCGAGCAGCATATTGCAACTGCATGGTGGCGTCCTTATTTTGCCATACGAAATATGTTGTTTTTAGAAAATACTATTTGATTAATTATTATAAACCCACAAAAAATGAACCGCCGAGATTAACCATTCAAGCAATCTCGGCGGTATTTCTTTATCTTTGTCTATAGCAACCCAACCATTGACACTCATATCGAGAACGCATCTGTTAAGCCGTTCAGTCGGGTGGTGTCTTTCTTTACATAGTACATCTCGGTTATCTGCGAGGTGCTGTGTCCGAGGATATCTGCGACCTGTTTTGGCGTTAGGGATAGTATCGTGCCATCAGGCTGTTTAACGCCGTTTACAAGGTTGGTTGCAAAGGTATGGCGTAGTGAGTGTAACCCTCGGTGTTCGACGCCTGCACCGTCTAACAGGCGGTAATAACGCCGTCTGAATCGCTCGGGCTTGAGGAAGTTTCCATTGATGTCGGGTATAAGAGGGAAGTCCTCGCCCAAGTATATCTCCTTTCGCATCTCCTTTATGGCTTGTATAGCCGTGTCGTTCAAGGGCACATCTCGCTTGCTCGATGCGGACTTCAATTTCCCCACCACCATTTCTGTTTTCGGACCGACCTGCTCGTACCCGTCGCGTACGTTCCTCTGCTTAACACCTCTCTGAACGTGCAACACACGGTTCTCTAAATCAATGTCGCTGTTCAGCAATCCAAGCACCTCGCCCGTTCTTAACCCCGTGTTCAGCATCAGGATGAACGCACCTGCTTGCTTGTAGAGCTTTTTGCCGGTTGCGTATTTCTTTGACGCTTCTTCTTTCAACTTTGCTATTTCCTCGGGCGTGAAGATTGTAACAGTTTCGTTGGTGGGTAGGTTTTCCTTGCCTTGCGCCGCCATAAAGTTCGACTTCTTAATCATAGGTGCGCTTTGCATCGGGTTCTTAGCAATCAATTCTTGCTGCATAAGGTATCGGAAATATTCGTTTAGTATAACGTACACCTTTTTCACCGTGGTGTAGGCGTAATTTTCACTCATCCAATGGTTTAGCAATTGCTTGATGTCCGATGCCTGAATATTTCCCACCACCTTGTCCCCGAGTATCGTATATATCTGGTTCTTGGCTGTACATTCAAGACGGTCGTAGGTTGTCCTCTCCACCGAGGGATACTTGAACACCTGAAGCCAGTTCTGCATACTCTCTCGCAATGTCTTTTTGCTTTCGTCGGATGCTTCAATCATCTTGTCAAAGTCTGAGATATATTCAGTCATTTTCTTGTTGACCTCTTGCTTGGTCGTGCCCGAGAAGCTCTTGCGCTTTCGCTCGCCCGCCTCGTCCATATACCAAACCACACCGCACCATCGTCCGTCGGTTCTCTTGAACGCACTGCCGTTCGTCAGTAACTTCTTTTGCATAAATTTCAACTCCTTTCGTTAGCTACATACAATACCACAAAGGTTTTAAAATATCCAGACATTTTTATATATTTTTTCTCACATTCTCATCACGGGACCGCCATGCTTCTTTTGAGCTATCTCTCGGCGTAGCTTCGAATCAACAGCGTCGTAACGAACCGTTTGCTTGTCTGTTTCTTCTTCGATGATGTCGCTGACGTAAGCAAACAGCCAAAGGCATTGGTAAAGTATCTGCGCATCACCGCCGTCCTCAATGGCTTGTAACGCTTTCTTTGCACTCGAGTATCCGTCGCTCGCCGCGGTTCTTAAAAGCCCAACACCGCGCTCACGTTCGCCCAGCGAGTAATAGTAAAGCAACCCTACCTGCGTCATATTCCAAAGGTCAAGCTTTGCGGAAGCATCTAACCATTTGAGCGCTTCTGATGTCTTTCCCTCGTCAAGCAATACCTTGCCCAGCAGATACATACTTTGCGGATTGTTCTTGTTAGCCGAAGAGAGAAGATACTCCTTCGCTTTGTCGGGATTCTTGGAAAGCAATTCTTTTCCGAGAATATATTCCGCTGCAGAGTTACCCATATCCGCTGCTTTGTAGAGATAATGCTTTGCAGAGGTTTTGTATTCTGGCTCGATGACTTTGTCACGATAACATTTGTATAACAGAAACGCTGCATGATGATTGCCAAGCTCTACCGCTTCCTTCAGATAGTATTCCGCTTCCTCGGGATCGTTTTCTTTGATACGATTCTTACCAATCATATAGTACCTATAGGCAACGTTATCTTCTTGTTCAGCATCGTTTATGACCTCGGTATCGTTTGGCAACGTGAAGCCTGATGCCGCTTTTACCACAGCGTTCTTTATAGGCTTGAAGGCTTCGTTCTCCCATAGCGGAACCTTTTCGGGAAGCTTGTCCGTGTAGGTGGAATGCACCTCGCAAAGAGATTTGTACCAGAGCTCATAAAGCTCGGATACGTTTTTGTCTTGGGCAATCAGTTTCACGATGTCGTTTACAAGCTCTTTGCTTTTCTTGTCCAGATAACCGTATTGTTTTTTACCCTTGTGCTGTTCTAAGCGCTTTGCGAGCAGGGTGAACTTCATTTCAAGCTCGGGACAATTCAATTCGCCTTGTCGTATCTTCTCGATGATCTCTTGCATTCGTTCACGGTATTCCTTGCGTAGCTCATCGCGGTATTTTGTTTGCTCCTTGTATATGCACATAAGATCCTGACGGAAGATATCCTCGGCAAGAACCTTTTTGATGTTTCTTATCCCGTCCTTTGAAAGATGCGGCTCGTTAGGATTATCCGACCATACGAGAACGTGAACGTGTGGGTGGTCTTCTTTGTCGTGGTATGCACCGTACCAACGAAGATTCTCGGGAGCGATGTGCATCTCTTTTGCGATGTCGTTTCGTTTTGAGCGAAGAAGATTCATCCACGATAACGCATTGTTATATCCCAACCTTTCGCTGTCTTCACGCTTCAACGATATAATGAATCCCCATACGTTACCGTTGTGGTTATCTATCTCGTCTGTGATCCTCGACATAACGATCGGCACGCCCTCGTCAGAGAAGAGACCGCATGAGCCTCTTCTCTCACCGACGTAGCTCGCCATACCGCTTCGGAGAAGCTCAACGCCTTCGCGTGTTGCAATATACGTAGCGTATCCGCCGCGTGTGTTTCCGCTTGGTGTTTTGGATTTGGGTGAGTAGTAAGGCGCTTTCAATATTAATCTTGCCATTACTTTTCACCGCGCAGAATATCTTTTGCCGTTAACGTTCCGTTGGTTTCCTTCACCTCACGTAGAGATTGAATGCGGAAGTCTTCCAACGTAGCTTCGTCATATTCGTAGGTGTTGCCAACGATATGCGCAAGGAAGTTTTGATCGACTGCTAATTTAAAAAGCAATCTCGCAAGTCTTTCTTCGCTGTCGCGCACTTTAGCACCGATGACAGATTCCAACGCAGGAGTCATAAACTTTTGCGTAGCAGGCGAGTCAAGCCATTCGGTATAGAAGGTGATGGCATCACGAATGAACTCGTTTTTGGATTTAAGTCCCATTCGTTCGGCACGTCTTTCGCAGTCTTCCCATACGGAAGGCGCAAGACGTATGC
>JAFYUY010000086.1 GCA_017549405.1 Clostridia bacterium
TTCACCACAAAGCCGCCGAGACCGTTTTGACCGGCAATATCGAGATATGCCGTAACTTCATCCGGAGTCTTTGGATATTTGCAATGGACTATCTGCACGGGACGGTATGTGTTGTCGGGGGATAAAAGTTTATTTTTAAGTATATCAAGCGTGCGCCGCATAAAATTTCCTCCGCGATCATTATTACAGATTGAGTATACCTCAAATACGCACAAAAGTCAACGGGATTCGGAATGTGTTTTGCGAAAAATAATATTCTTTGCCGTTTTGTCAATGATATTACAGATAGCAAAAACAAAATATCGGCATAACATAGTATTAACCATAAATTTTAACCGCGAAAGGCACAGTTCTTATGGAAAAAACAGTTTTTTCTGCAACAGCACCAACTCCCTTCAACGGAACAGTAGAGAATATCAGCGAAACTATCCGTACCCCTCATTTTTTTGCTGCGGCGAACAGCGAAAAAGGATTTGTCAGCTTCTTTGAAGATGTTTTCGGCGGAAATGATATAGAAAGGCTTTTCATTTTGGGAGGAGGCCCCGGCAGCGGAAAAAGCACCATGATGAAAAAAGTGGGTGAGATTTCCGAAAAAGAAGGGTTTACTACGGAATATATCCACTGCTCGTCAAGTCCTTTGTCCCTTGACGGAGTAATAGTACGCGAAAAAAAGACTGCCGTTATAGACGGCACATCACCTCATATATATATTCCCCGTGCTGCGGGTGTGCGTGAAATAAACATCGACCCCGGTGCAGCATGGGATACCGACGCACTTTTTTCCCATCGTGAGAAAATATTTTCTCTGACCGACGCAAAGAAAAGCGAATACCGAAAGGCATATATATATCTTCGTGCGGCAGGACTTCTGTATAAGGAGATGCGCGACACTGTGCTGCCGTATGTACTTGAAGAAAAGCTTAAAAACAATGTCAGAAACATTTTTCAGAATACTGCATCTAAAAAAGTCGGGACAGGAAAAGGTCATGTGCGCATTCAGCGAGCGGTGAGCGGTGCGGGCAATATCTATTTTGAAAGTCTTTCAAAGATGGCGCAGAGGACATATCTTGTTGCCGACTACCGCGGAATTGCACATATTTACATGGGGGAATTATTGCACGCGGCACAAAAGGCGGGTGTGGAATATACCGTTTCGTACGATCCCGAAGATATAACCCTTGCCGACGGAATACTGTTTAATGCCGCAGGTGTTGCCTTTACCATGTATGCAAAGAGCTTTGACAAAAGAATAAACTGCGAAAGATTTGCCGATAAAGATGCTCTTTCAAATATGCGTCAGAAATATATTTTTGCCGCCAGAAGCCGTTCTTCACTTCTTGCCGAAGCCTACGATGCGCTGAAAGGTGCCGCAAAGTTCCATGACTGCATAGAAAAAGAATACGCTGACTGCACGGATTTCTCCGTGACGGAACACATAAGCAGAAATCTTTGTGAGCGGATATTCGGGTAAATGCGGGAAACACCTCTGCTTTCACATGGTCATGCGGCGGAGCGTACAGGCAATTCTGCTCATACTCGTTGCATGAACTTGAAAAATCCGAGGCTGAAAATGGATAAAAAAACAATCTCTCAAATATGTACAAATTGAAAACATTGAAATTTTGCGGTATTTGAGTGATTTTTCCCTTTGCTTTTCACCAAAAGGATGGTATAATGGTATAGACAAATGTAAGATGCGAGGTGAGATATATGCTGTTTAAATCACGTTTTGACGAAAACAGTCCGAAGCACATAAGGATTTCAAGCGCACATCTTTATGACGAGCTTGATATCATAGAGATAGGCTACAACCGTGTGTCCCCCTCAAAGCGCCACATTCTCAACCGCGATGTATACATTCTGCATTACTGCATAAGCGGAAAAGGGGTCTTTCAGAACACCCCCTTTGACAACACCTGTCTTTATCTGACCGTGCCGCGGGAGCTTGAAATAATAACCGCGGACGAACGCGATCCTTATGAAACGTGCTGGATAATGTTCCGCGGTACCCTGGCTCCCGAAATGCTCAAAAAATGCGGACTTCCGCACACATGCGGAGTTTTTAAGTTCGACCGCAGTAAGCAATGCGCCGAAATAATCCGCAAAGCTGTTTACGATACCCCCGGCGATAATCCACTGACGGAAGCCTTTTGTATGCATGCAGTTTTTCAAGAAGTCATGGCACAGCATATGGAAAGTGTGGGGTGCACCAAAACACGTTCATCCGGAATCGCAACCGATGTTGCCGAATTCTTATCCAAAAATTACCACAGCGATGTAAAAATAGATGCAGTGGCAGATATGTTCAACTATTCCCGCAACCACCTCTATTCCCTTTTTAAAAAACAGTACGGTATGTCACCGAAGGAATATCTTCTTGATCTGCGGATAGAAAAAGCTAAACTTTTGCTTTCCGACCCGGACTTAGACATTTCTGTAAAAGAGACCGCATACGCTCTCGGTTTCCGCGATCCTTTCTATTTTTCAAAGCTATTCAGCAGTCGCACAGGTCTTTCTCCCGCAAAATACAGAGCGGAAAAGCGAAAAAAGAATTCATAAAAATACCGAAGCAGCAGAACTTTTTGGACTGTTGCTTTTATTTTTTGATATATATTTACAAAAAAGCTCTAAAAAGTCTTTTCTTTTTTGTGCGGTTGTGTTATAATTTCAATATATTAATTTGAGCTTTCATCAGAAAGGGAAAAAACATGAAAAAAATTCTATCTCTGTTGCTTGCAACGCTCCTCGTAGCTTCCTGCATCCCCGCATTTTCTGCGGAAGTTTCTGCCGATATATTCACCGAGCAGATAGTATCCCCCAACGACATTTCCGCATTTGAAGGCGGCTACACCGGATATGAAAAATCCAAAGATGTTTTTGACAACAAGCCTGCACATGTGCTCAAACGCACAGCTGCAGAAGAAACCGAAAAGGGATTTTGTTATTACCGCTGGAGCACTCTCCTTGACGGTAACGGCGAGCTTATTCCCCTTGACGGTGCAAACTACATCGTAATTGACTATTACTACCACTCCCCCGATGCAAAACCCGCCCTCACCGACTGCGTTATGCAATGGACACAGGTAAATGTTCACGGCGAAAAAGGCGGAAACACAAGCTTTGGCGTTGCTGTCAAATCCCGCAACGGCATCGTTGCCAACAAATGGGACAAGCTTGTATTCCCGCTCGGAGATGCGGCAGCTGACAAAATAAAGGGACTTGGAAAAGATGACACATATTATCTCCGTCAGATCAAGTTGTATCCCCTCATTTCGGGCGTTGATATGGGCAAGGACGATGTTCTTTACACATCCTTTGTGACAGTTCAGAGTTGGGATCCTGCTGTGGGAAAAGTTATCTCCGACAGAAGAGTAAGCTTTTTTGCAAATGAAAATGATGTTGCATCCCCCGAAAAAGCTCTCAGCGTAATCAACACACGCGACCTTGAATACTACACGCTTCCCGAATACTCCGGTTCTGTTCCCGCAAACATGGAATTCCTTTTCTGGAAGAACACATCCGACGGTAAGACATACAAGCCGGGTACTGCTCTTCAGATGCGCGAAGGCAAAGATCTGACTTTCTTCCCCGTATTCAACTTTGTTTTTGACTTTGCAAATTATGCAGAAGCTTACATAAGCGGTTATACCGACGGCACATTCCTTCCCCAGAACAACATAAGCCGTGCAGAAGCCGCAAAAATAATCGCTTCCATTATAAATCCCACAGGCGCTGCACTTGGTGAATGCACATTTAAAGATGTTCCCGCAGACGCGTGGTACCGTCCGTACGTTTCGACCCTTGAAGCATACGGTGCGCTTGATATATTCGGCGACACCTTCTCTCCCGACACAAAGATCACCCGCTCTGAGGTTGTGGAAATAATATATGCCATTGCAGACAAAAACCGCACCGGCACAAAGCTTTCCAATGTTTCCGATGTTTCCGAAAAGGATCGCTTCTATGACGCAGTAATGTATGCGGTTTCCGAAGGAATAATCGCGGGCTATGATGACGGCACATTCAGACCCGCAAACAATATCACCCGCGCCGAAACCGTAACCATTATCAACAGATTCATAGGCAGAGTCCCCAATGGTGCGGGCGAAAGCAAATTTTCGGATATTTCCGCACACTGGGCAAAGGATCAGATAATCGCTTCCGCATCTTCATCTGCCGAAGGAGCATGGACTGCAAATACCTCGAAAAAAGCATATGAACTCACCGGAACTACTCCCGAAGAATACATAAAAGCACTTCACACACAGGCGGCAGCATTGAACGGTGATGCTATCCGTGCCGGTATTGATACAGTAGCTGAACAGATGAAAAAAGATGTTCTTGCCACCAAAAACACCGCAGATTACTACGGTGACAAAATGACCGGCTTTACCTATTATATTTCCGAAAAGAACGGCAACGACGAAAACGACGGAAGATCCCCCGAAAAAGCTTTCAAGACCATCGCAGGACTCAATGCCAAGCTCAAATTCCCCAAAAAGGGAACCTCTATCCTTTTTGAACGAGGCGGAATTTACCGCGGTCAGGTAAACATGCTTCAGGGTTGTATCTACGGTTCCTACGGTGAGGGCGAAAAGCCTATCATTACCGCTTCCGCAAGAAACTATGCCGATGCTTCTCTGTGGAAAGAGACTAATGTTAAAAACGTATATGAACTCACCGAAAAGGTCGCAAACGCAGGTGTTGTCGTATTCGACCATGCTCCTTATGACCACGGTAACTACGATGCCCTTTACGGCAAAAACAGATATTACGGCAGACATATAAGCAGCTACTCAAATCTTGCCTCCGATCTCGAATTCTTCCCAACAGATGACACTGTTTATCTTTACAGCGCATCCGGCAACCCCGGCACACGTTTCACCTCAATAGAAATCGGTCCCAAAGCAAATGTGCTTTCGGGTTCGGGAACCGACGTTATCGTTGACAACCTCAGCGTAAGATACACAGGTGCCCACGGTGTCGGTGTTACTTACGGCAAAAACCTTACCGTAACAAACTGTGAATTCTGCTGGATCGGCGGCTCTCAGATGAGCAGCTATATAAACGGTGGCGGCTCTTACGGAAACGCTGTTCAGATATACGGAAGCTGCGACGGTTATTACGTAAAGAACAACTGGATGTATCAGATATACGATACCGCTGTTACACACCAGGGTATAGACTACACCATGAACAACATTGAGTATTCCGGAAACCTTATGGAATATGTTCACTGGGGCATTGAATGCTGGATAACAAAGCAAAATAAGAATCCCGAAACAAACAATTACATTGCAAAATACAATGTGCTCCGCAACATCGGATACGGTTGGGGCTCCATTGTTTCCAACAGACAAAGCTCCGCAAGGCTTTACTCCTTCACAACTGTTCAGGCGAAAAACAGTAACCTCCGTGCAGAATACAATATTCTCGACCGCAGTGCGGGATATCTCATAGATATCGACAAGAACTCCTGTGAGGAATTCAGCAACAATATTTATGTTCAGCATAAGGACGGACGTCTCGGAACCCTCAAGGGAACAAGCGCATCTGCATCCTACAGCTCTGCAAAGCTTATAACAGAAAAGCTTAAAGATGCCTCTCCCTTTTTTGTGCTTGTAACTCAGTAAAACAAAAACAGGATTGACATCCCGGTGTAAATAATATATAATAGTTGCAAATGAAACTGTTTCATTTGCAACTATTTTTTTACCGCTATGGAGAACGAACAAATGGCAAAATTAATGAGAAAGATCAACGTTATAAGTCGTTGTGCTTCTATGTACCGTGCGCAGAATTCCGGAGACAATCTGCCCGGAATATATCACAGCTACATATTTGTGATATACAATAACCCCGGACTTTCCCAGGATAAGCTTGCAAAACGGCTTTGCATAAACAAAAGCAATGTGACCCGACACATGTCATTTCTGGAATCAAACGGATACATAACCCGCTGCACAAGTGACAAAGACAAGCGGGAATTACTTGTTTATCCCACAGAAAAGCTCAATAATGTGTATCCCGAGATCAAAAAGATAAGCCGCGAATGGAATGAGCTTGTATCCTGCGATATATCCGAAGAAGAACTGCTGATGTTTGAAAGCATTCTTGACAAGCTTTCCGCACGGGCAATGGAGCTTGTATATCCCGCGGAGGACGAGCAATGAAAACACTTTTTTCTTATCTTAAAGCGTACTACGCGCGAATGGCTGCAGGGTTTACCATAAAGACCGCAGCCACGGTTTCGGAGCTCATGCTTCCGCTTGTGCTCAGTCATATACTGAAAAATGTTTTAGGTAACAGCGTTTCGGATATTTTGTTGTGGGGCGGGATGATGGTTCTTTTTTCTGTTATCGCCCTTGTGTGCAACATAACAGCCAACAGAATGGCAGCGAAAGTATCCCGCGATTTTGCCGAAAGACTCCGACGCGACCTCTTTATAAAAACGCTGCGGCTTTCGGCAAAGCAGACAGACAGCTTCACTGTTCCGTCCCTTGAATCCCGCATTACAACGGATACCTACAACGTACACAGCTTTATAAACATGATACAACGCATGGGCGTACGTGCTCCCATTCTTCTTTTTGGTGGAATCGCTGTAACTTTGTTTATGGATGCAAAGCTTGCCCTTGTCATGATAGCTCTTTTGCCGCCCATATTCGCAACCGTATATTTTATCCGTTTAAAAGGAATTCCGCTTTATCAGAAAGTTCAAAGATCGGTGGACAGCATGATAAGCGTCGTGCGTGAGGATACCCGTGGCATAAGAGTCATAAAAGCGCTTTCCAAAGTCGATCACGAGCACAGGCGATACGACAATGCAAACCGCGGTCTTGTTAAAGACGAGCTGCGTGCCGGAGTTGTAATGGGAAGTGTCAACCCCGTAATGACATTTTTTATGAATATCGGAAGTGTGGCGGTTATCGCCCTGGGAGCATATTTTGTTTCAAAAGGAACTTCCGCACCCGAAAATGTCATTGCATTTATGCAATATTTCACGCTCATTTCCATGGCACTTATGTCCGTAACACGTATTTTTGTAATGTATACAAAATGCTCCGCCTCGGCAACGCGCATTGCACAGGTGCTTGAGAGCGAAGAAGATATAAAAGTTTTTTCCGAAAATGAATACCCCTCAAAAACAGATGCGGCGCATATAGTATTCGAAAACGTAAGCTTTTCTTATAACGGCATAAAAAACAATCTTGAAAACATTAATTTTTCACTCCAAAAAGGCTCCTCCCTTGGAATAATCGGTGCCACGGGTTCGGGAAAGACCACGCTTATAAAACTGCTTCTGCGTTTTTATGACCCCGATTGCGGAAACATATACATAAACGGCAAAAACATAAGAACCATGCCCAAAGACAATTTCTATTCCATGTTCGGCACAGTTCTTCAGCACGATTTTCTTTATGCCGACACGGTAGGAGAAAATATTGAATTTGCAAGAGATATTCCCCGAAAAGACGTGGAGCAGGCAGCTCACACCGCCAAAGCTATGGAATTCATATCTGCTCTCAACGGCAAATTTGACTATGTGCTTGCCCAGCATGGTGCAAACATTTCGGGAGGTCAAAAGCAAAGGCTTCTTATTTCACGTGCTCTTGCGGCAAAACCGCAAATACTGATCCTTGACGACAGCTCCTCTGCCCTTGACTATAAGACCGATGCGGCATTGAGAAAAGCTCTTTCCGAAGATCTTTGCGATACTACTCTTGTAACAGTTGCGCAGCGGGTAAGCTCCGTTAAAAACTGCGACCTTATCCTTGTTATTGACGAAGGAAGGATTATCGGTGCGGGAAAACATGAAGATCTGCTTAACACCTGCCCCGAATACTCGGAGATCAGCGAATCGCAGATGGGAGGTGCTTTCGTTGACTGATGCCAGAAATGAAAAAAGACCCGCACGCGGCATATTTCTGCGTTTGTGCGGATATATAATGAAGCACTGGTATTTATTTATTCCCGCTGTAATATTCACGCTGCTCTCCAACCAGCTTGCCCTTCTGGGTCCTAAATTTTCGGGAGATGCCATAGATGCCATAGCCGGAGATACGGTAGATTTTGCAACAGTAAACAACAGTATTGTAAGTATGCTCATATGCTATGCCGCATCTGCTGTGCTTTCTTACGTTTTATCCGTCATAATGGTGCTTATGAGCCAGAAGATAGTCTATACCATGCGAAAGCAGGTCTTCGAAAAACTGCTCTCCCTTCCCGTAGGATATTTTGATACTCACCAGACGGGCGATATAATAAGCCACATTTCATATGATATCGACACGGTAAACAGTACCCTTTCACACGACCTTGTGCAGATAATGACAAGCGTTTATACCGTTGTGGGTTCGCTTGTTTTTATGTGGAATATATCGCCGCCCATGATAGCCGTGTTTGCAATAACCGTGCCTGCGGCAATACTTTTTACACGTTACCGTTCAAAGGTGGTACGGCCTCTGTTTTCCGCCCGCTCAAAAAGGCTTGGCGAGCTTAACGGATATGCGGAAGAGATGCTTACGGGATGCCGCACCATTCAGGTATATGCCCGTGAAGAAAAGATAGGCGAACGCTTCAACACCCGAAACAAAGATGCCATGGATGCTTATTACAAGGCTGACTACCACGGTGCCATAATGGGTCCTTCCGTAAACTTTATAAACAATATGTCGCTTTCGCTGATAATGATACTCGGCGGAATACTTTATATGCTTTCACAAAACGGAATTGTGAAAGCGGGCACCCTGTTTTTCATAACTCTTGGCGGAATTGCGGAATTCGTTCAGTATTCCAGAAAATTTGCAGGACCGATAAACGAATTTGCCAATATTCTCACAGAACTTCAGTCGGCTTTTTCCGCAGCAGAGCGCATATTCCGAGTGATAGACGAAGAGCCCGAACCTGCCGACCGAAAAAATGCAAAAGAGCTTTGTGATGTTCACGGACTTGTGGAGCTCCAAAACGTTGTGTTTGGTTACACACCCGAAAAGACCATACTTAAAGACATAAGCTTTACGGCACAGCCGGGTAAGACGATTGCAATAGTCGGTCCCACGGGAGCAGGCAAGACCACCGTTATAAACCTCCTTATGCGGTTTTACGACATAAATGACGGGCAAATACACATGGACGGAAAAAATGCATATGACATTACCAGAAGTTCCCTCAGACGTGCCTACACAATGGTTTTGCAGGATACGTGGCTGTTTAAGGGCACGATACGTGAAAATATTGCATACGGCAGAGAAAATGCGACCCTTGACGAAGTAAAGGCGGCGGCAAAGACCGCTCGCATAGACAGCTACATCGAAAGTCTTCCGGACGGATATGACACCGTGCTGACAGATGACGGTGTGAACATTTCAAAGGGTCAGCGCCAGCTCATTACCATAGCGCGCGCCATAATCTCGGATTCAAGAATGCTCATTCTTGATGAAGCAACCTCTAATGTGGATTCCCGAACGGAGATCAAGATACAGGAAGCAATGAACGTACTTATGAAAGGCAGGACGTGCTTTGTGATCGCCCACAGACTTTCCACCATCAAAAATGCTGATACGATACTTGTTATCCGTGACGGAAAGATAACCGAATCCGGCACCCACGATGAGCTTATTAAAAGCGGAGGCTTTTACAGTTCACTTTATAATTCACAATACGAATAAAAAACTTGTAAGGAGAAAAAACATGCGATTTCAAAACTTATTTCGCTCAGTTCTGACAACATTTCTCTGCTTTTCCCTTATCATATGCGCTATTCCCGCATATGCCTCAGAAACGACATACATATATGTAAGCCCTGACGGGAATGACTACGGCAGCGGTAACGAAACAGACCCCCTTTTGACACTCTCCGCAGCCTTTTCAAAGCTTGATGGCGGAGGCACCGTTGTTATAACAGGTGCTCTTTCATCCGATGTAACAATACTCAACGCTGCAGTTACGCAAAAGTGCAAAAACACCCGCCCCATAACAATAACGGGCAAAAACCCGCGTGACGGAAAAATATATCAAAACGCATCAATCCCCTTAAATTCACCAAGGCTATGGGGAGAAATGCGCTTTGAATATATCAACATCGCCCCTGTAAGAAATTACGCTTTTTTCAACACCTACGGAAACAAGCTTGTTTTCGGTGAAGGCATTACCAATTCGGATTTTGACCTTTATATCCACGGCGGTTCTTACGGCAACGGCTCAGTTGCATCATCGGACATCGAAATATCGAGCGGCAACTTCAACACAGTATATCTCGGCGGTGCTTTTTGCGTTTCGCAAGATAACGGGGTTTGGGGAAATACACGCATCACCGTAAATGGCGGTTCGGTTTCAAATCTTATAATAGGCTTTGATTCAAACAGCACCCAGTCAAGCGGTACTATTGCGGGAAATGTTATGATCCGTCACAACGGAGGGCTGATAAACAAAATAACCTCCAAAAAGATTGTGGGGGATTCTGTCGGCGGATACATATCCATAATCACCACCGGAGGGCTTTCGGCAATGACCGAATTGCCAAAAGCTCAAAAGGGAATTTACAGAATTATAGCGGAAAAACACGGGAAAGTTTTTGAAACTGAAAAGGCGGGAGTTTTTGAAATAGTCCCCGACACAGGATATTGTGCATTTATTGACGGAAAAAAGATAAACACTTCGAATATC
Source organism: Clostridia bacterium (assembly GCA_017549405.1). Classification (GTDB taxonomy): domain Bacteria; phylum Bacillota; class Clostridia; order Oscillospirales; family CAG-382; genus UMGS1052. The sequence continues at coordinate 10,669 of JAFYUY010000086.1, forward strand.
ACGCTTCCCGAAGGCGAGCACACCGTGAAATTTTCCACCGATACTATTCCCGGTGATTACGAAGGGGTGCTTGTTAATGGGTATTCCGACGGCACATTCCGACCGGGCGCACCTGCCACAAGATATGATATAGCCCTTGCAGCTACACGTGCAGCATCAAAGGGCACTGTGAGTGAAGACTGCTTATCCGTCACTCACTTTCTTGAATCTAAAAATGCCCTGCCTTTCGGCTGGGACGGAGCTTTGTCCGAAAACCAAGCAACGCGTGCAGAATGCATATTCATACTCGCATCACTTTTTGATGCTCATACCGACAGTGTAAAGCTCTTTGACTATGCAGACGTGCCCGATGACCACATATATGCGGATATGATAAGAAAAGCTTCCTCTGCGGGAAAAATACCGGGCGCTCCCGGGGAAAGCTTTTTCCCTGATCAAGCAGTTTCCCGACTTGAAATGTGCGAGTTTTTAAACGCATATCTGTGCCGCACCCCAAAAGACGGTGTAACGGTAGAATTTACCGATGTTTCATCAGAGCATTACGGAACGATCGCCACGGCAACACACGATCGCACCTCAGGAAAATGGGATTTTTCCGCACCATCTTATGTGCTTCCCGAGGGAAACACGGAAGATTATGTGAAAGCTCTCCACGCACAGTCGGAATATCTTTCTCCCGACGAGATACGCAAAGCATCGGACATTATAGCATATGCCGTGCGGCAAAATATCCTTTCCACTCCAAACACGCGTGACATTTACGATCTTGATGCTATGGGAATAAAGACGGTATATTACGTTTCCGAAAAAAGCGGAAATGACGCAAACGACGGACTTTCACCGCAAACCGCCTTTAAAACCCCTGCAATGCTCCACGGAAAAATACAGAAAAAGCAAAATGTTGCCGTGCTTTTTGAGCGCGGAGGAATATACCGCACGGGCGGTGAAACTTCCCCATTAAACCTTGCAGGCTCAAAAAACATAGTTATAGGCAGTTACGGCGAGGGTCAGAAGCCTGTTGTTATGCAGTCCCGTATGAACTATGCCAATGCCGAATGGAAAGAAGTGTTACCCAATGTATACCGACTTGAAACAACAAAGCTTCGCAATGTTGGAGTCATGGCATTTGACCACGATATTACCGATTACAGCGACGGGACCTTTGAAGAAGCATGCGGTGAAATAGAGAATATCGACACCCAGGGCTTTACGGGAATACACGACCTTGATACCGACCTGCAGTTTTACTGCGAGCTTCAGCCAAAAACTATAACAAATAAGACAAGCGAAGTGATCGATGGTGTTACGGTCACGACCACCACAGTTACAGAAACTTACGACCGTTTTACGGAAGGGTATCTTTATCTTTATTCCGAACACGGAAACCCCTCGGAAAGATTCTCCTCCATTGAAATCGGAGAAAACTTTGACCTTGTGGATGGCGCCGCCCACGGATGTGTTATAGACAACATCTCATTCAAATTCACGGGTGCCCACGGCATAGGTCTTGCGACAAGCGAAGATCTCACCGTGAAAAACTGCATATTCTCATGGCTTGGAGGCTCCATCCTTTGGGAAACCGAAAGAGTGACCACAACGATTGAGCGCAGCGACGGTACTCCTCCCACCATAACTGAAACCTTTGAAGAAGCCACAGGCTACGGTAACGCTGTGGAAATATACGGCGGCTGCGACGGTTTTCACGTATGTGACAACTGGATATATCAGATATTCGATGACGGAATAACAAACCAGTACCACGGTTATGACGACTGTATTCAGAAGGATATGAGATATATCGGAAATCTTCTTGAATACGTTTACCACGATTTTTCCAACTGTAATTTCACGGAAGAGATAATATACGAAAAGGATTTCCCCACCGAAGGCGATGGGGCATATACAGACTACACAGCGGACCTTGTGGTTTCATACAACATATGCCGAATGGCGGGATACGGCTGGGGCGGTCCTATGAAAAACCGTGTAAACAACGGGCAAATGTACCGCTCCGCAGGTATAGGTGCGAATAAGGACGAGCTTGTTTCATATAATATTTTCGATTCCAGCGGAGGATATCTTATATACACATCCCCCAATGCCAATGAAACTTATGACAGCAACATATACATTCAAACAGCAGGCACGCGCCTTATAGGCAGGATGCAGGTGGGCAATTTCCCGTTCACCTCAAATGCTCACCGCGACATTATTTTCCATGTGAACGATAAAAACGCCGTGACCGTTTTTGCTGACAGCGATACAATTACCGATTGCCGCAAAACGGGCGATGCCGAATTTGCATTTATCGGGGCACAGATAAGAACCGAGGGTGTACAAGGGCTGAGATTTGTATTCTCCGTTGAACGCAGCGCCCTCCAAAAGCTTGCGGAAGACTCCTTGCCTAAATCCCCCGCAGACAAGACTATAGGATTCGGTGCTGTGATCATGCCTCTTGAATACCTTAAAAACGGTAAGCTGACAAAAAATGCCATCGACGTATCCGCAAAGGGAATACGCCGTTCAGCAACCGTTCCGGCAGTTAATATTTTAAGCGAGGATGAAAACAACATTTACTTCACAGCATGCGTTTCGGGAATAATGCCGCTGCGGTATAACGTAAAATTTGCGGCAGTTCCATATATCACCTACGAGGAAGACGGAGCAGAAGTAACAAAATACGGGGATACAGTTGACGGTATATCACTTTTTGATATAGCTTTAGAAATATATGAAGACGTTTCTGTACCCGCAATGCAACGCATGGAAATGTATAAAATACTCAGCAAGGTCATGCCCGACATTTATCCGCCGATAGAATTCTGAATACGTTTGCAATAACTCTCTGCTAAACAGTTTATCTTTACACAAATGAAAACTCCCGAAAACAGCCTGTTTTGCCGTTTTCGGGAGAATTTTTTAATGTTTCAATACTTTGAAACCGTTTTGATGCGGTCTTTTTGTGCTTTCAGTATTATTCAACGTTTATAAACATCAGATTTCCTCGATAATCCGGCTCATAGCAGGATTTGAGTCTGTAGCACGGAATGGTCGTTGAAACTGTATTTCCGTTCTCGTCAACATAAGTTGCCGCAAGGGATGATTTTCCGTCTGTATGACCGTGACCGTTGAAGCACGCCTTTATAACATCTGCATTCTTTGTGATAAGTTCATACATTCTGCCGTTTGCCATAAAGTTCTTGTCAAGGCTCGACATTTGCACATGATGGAAGAACAGTATCACATATCCGTTTTCTCTGGCATACTCAATATCTGCCTCGAGTTTTTCGCATTTGTCATCGGTAAAGTAATAAACGGATTCGCCGAATGTGGTCTGACGCGCATCATCCGCCGTTACCACTAAAACCTTACCGCCCACAAGGCGGGAATAATAATCAGGGTCATGAGGCCACATATCATATACATTCTTCTTCACCTCATCAAAAGTTCCTGAACCGGGGTAAAAATATTCATGGTTTCCGAGCGTTGCGATGGTATTCGGGTATTTATCCCACACGGTCTGCTGAAGCAGTGCCATATTGGCAGGTGACGAAGCCGATTCCACATTATCTCCGCACAAAACTATCTGATGAGCAAAGCTTGCACACTTCATGGCTTTTACCATAGCATCTGTCTGCTCGGGTTTATTTGTGTTGAGATGGCTGTCGGTGATCATAGATATCTGCACGACATTGCCGTCGTTCTTTCCTGTTGAAATATCAACTTCTCTCACATCCACGCCTGTGGAATTTACAGTATATGCACGGTCAAAGGTGCTTGTGGAATAAGCTGTTACTCCTTCGCCGAAATAGGTGTTTTTCCATGCGGAAATTATTTCTTCAAATGCCATTTTATCTTTCTCATCCTTTGGTATGTTATTTCTCACCACGCTCACAAGTCCCGACGGCACAGCATCGGAATAAATCGTATAGGGGATTCCGTTTGCCGTTACACATTCGGCATATGCGCGTGTGGTGTAGAGTCTGTTGTAATTTACGGGTTTTATTCCCGTAAGACAAAGAGTATACCACAAACCGTTATCGGTAGTTTTGAAGGTCTTCTTTCCCTCAGCAGAAATACTGCGGTAGTACTTTTCGCCATATTGATAAATTCCGTTTTTCACAAGTTCACAAGATCCAAGGTATTCCGAGGGGATAGCGACCGCTCCGTATTCGGTAATATTGAACTTTCCGTCAAAGCTCTTATCCTTATTTACTATAAACCGAAGTCCCTGGCTCACCGACGAATCCGCAAGTCTTACCTGAAGACCGATAATGCCAAATTCTTCTCCCGACGGATCGTAGTTTTCAAAGCGCGCCTCAAGAACGCTTCCCGCAGCAAGTGTATCTCCGCTTGCAGGGGCATTTTCCGTATCTTTATAATACCAGCCGGTGAATATGCTGTTTTGTCTGTTTGCGTCATCTCGGTAGAGATATTCGTCAAACGCAAGTGCAATATCCGAAAGTATGGTAATAACCTTTCCATCGTTGGTATAATAATCGGTATCGGACTTTGTTATGTTATAGCTTCCCTCGGGAAGTCCTATTGTGCCGCCCTTTGACGAATAATAAACGCTTCCGTTCTGTGTGTTTTCCGCACGGGCGGTAATGTCATTCAGAACGTCATACATTGCTTCACCCATGGGGGAAACAAATACGCCCTCGGCACAGGAAACAACATATGTGTTTCCGAGTATTTCGGCATTTGCATTGTTTTCAAGGGTAAGTTCCGAACCGTTGCACTTTACTATGCGCAGATCGCCCGATATTTTTGTGGAAGAATTACCGGCATCGGTATAAAAACTTCCGACAGTACCGCCTATGTGGACGATATCCACATCATTCAGCTTTGCACCGTTGCCTCCGAGGATCATTTTGTCTACAACAGCACCGTCAACAGTTACGCTGATTTTTCCCGATATGGGTGTGGAGCTGTTGCGTCCGAGGTACAGCGTTCCGATATCACACTGAGCGCCAAGATAAATGTTTACATTTTTTGCCTCGGATGCGTATTTTCCCGCTGTTATTGTGAGATAGGGGTTGCCCGATGTTCCCTTGATATATCCGATCTTTCCTTCAAATCTGAGGGAATGATCGTTTGTATACATGGATTTATAGTGATGTGAACGGAAAGAAATGTTTTTAAATACCGTGTTACCGCGCAGTTCAAGTCGTGCGGTAGTTGCATTGGCATCGACAGATTTTGAATAATCTATTATCTGCGTATCCACCGCATCGGCACTCAGACCTTCAAAGGTCACCGTGCCTGAAAATTCGGGGACATTACAGGTTGATGCGTTATCGCTCCAATATGCAGTATCCATTATTATAACTTTGCCTTCGTCATCTTTTCCGATAGCCGAAA
>JAFYUY010000087.1 GCA_017549405.1 Clostridia bacterium
AACGGCACAAAAGAGCAGGAAGCTGCTCTGAAACAAGTGATCGCGGAATACCGTGACACACAAGGCGCAATGATGCCCATTCTTCAGAAGGCTCAGGAGATCTACGGCTATCTTCCCATCGAAGTTCAGAAGATCATCTCAGACGAGACCGGCACTTCCCTTGAAGAAATCTACGGTATCACCACATTCTATTCCCAGTTTGCTCTTAACCCCAAGGGTAAGTATTCCATCGCTGTATGCCTTGGTACTGCCTGCTACGTTAAGGGCGCTCAGGATCTTGTTGACCGCATCACATTGAAGCTCGGTCTTACCCCCGGAAGCACCACTCCCGACGGAAAATATTCACTTGATGCCACACGTTGCATCGGTGCATGCGGTCTTGCTCCCGTACTTACCGTAAATGACGAAGTATACGGCAGACTCACAAAAGAAGACATCGACGGAATTCTTGCAAAGTACGTCGACTGATAATATCACTCACCCGCTTTGCTTTCCGCAAAATCCCGTGAAACTCACGGTAATATATTTGCGACGAAATGGAGTTTATTATGAAAATCCGCGAAATAAAAGAAATTCTCGGTGCCGAGCTGCTTTGCGGCGAATGCCTTGACGGCGATGTTTTTTCCGCATGCTGCAGTGATATGATGAGCGACGTTCTTGCATATGTTAAAGATCAGGGCGTTCTCATTACGGGCCTTGTAAACCCCCAAGTCATCAGAACAGCAAACATGATGGATATGGTATGTGTTGTCTTTGTAAGAAGCAAGATCCCTACAGACGATATACTTGAACTTGCCCGTGAAAGCGGAATAGTTGTAATGCGTTCCGACCTGCGCGCATTTGATGCATGCGGACTGCTTTACTCGGCCGGTCTTTCGCAAACATCAGGTGATAAGCATGCCTGATGTTCTCAAATTTCACTTTGATGTCGACGGTAGTGATTTTTCATCTGCGGGCGAAGCCTCAGTTCTTGTCAAAAAGAAACTGAGACAGCTCGGATACCCTGCTGACATCATCCGCAAAGTTTCAATTGCAATGTATGAAGGCGAAATCAACATGGTCATCCATGCCAACGGCGGAACTGCCGATGTTGAAGTGGGCGAAAAGGATATTACGATCATTCTGAAAGACGAAGGACCGGGTATTCCCGATATATCCCTCGCCATGCAGGAAGGATATTCCACAGCCCGCGAAAACATTCGTGTTCTCGGGTTCGGTGCCGGTATGGGACTTCCCAATATGAAAAAATATACCGACAGCATGGATATCGACACTGTTATCGGTAAAGGCACTACCATAACCATGAAAGTCAATCTTTGACCCGCTTTCCATACATTGACAGCACATCAGCGAGGTGTTTATGTCAAAAGAATATAATTCCCCCGGCGGGCATGACTGTTCATCGGGCTACAAACATTCTGTTTCGCTCGATGTCAGCAAATGTAAAGGGTGTACCACATGCCTCAAAAGATGTCCTACTGAAGCGATTCGCATAAAGGACGGACACGCAGTCATCAATTCATCAAGATGCATTGATTGTGGAGAGTGCATAAGAGTATGCCAATATAAAGCTAAAAAAGCAACTCACGACGATCTGTCCGTTATCAACAATTACAAATATACAGTGGCGCTTCCCGCCCCCTCTCTGTACGGTCAATTCGACAACTTAGACAACATCGGCTACATAATACAAGGTCTTTTGGATCTTGGCTTTGACGATGTGTTTGAAGTTGCCTGTGCAGCAGAGCTTGTTTCCGCATATACTCGATTGTATATCAAGCGCAGTAATGTCAAAAAGCCCGTCATAAGTTCGGCTTGTCCCGTTATCACGCGTATTATAAGCATGAATTATCCGTACCTTTGCGAAAATATCATGCCGATTCTTGCGCCCGTGGATATTGCAGCTTATCTTGCACGCGAAAAAGTCCACAAGGAACATCCTGAAATAGATGACAAAGATATAGGTATCATATTTATATCTCCCTGCCCCGCTAAAGTAAGTTACGTTAAAAATAACTTCGCAGGTGAGCGTAATTATATCAGTGCAACAGTTTCCGTTCGTGATATATATTTTGCATTGCTTGACGTTATGAAAAAACGCGAAGGCGAAGAACCTCCGGATCTTACGGAAACCGGCATAATAGGCCTTGGCTGGGCATCCACAGGCGGTGAGGCAACTGCAATTTTCAATCAGCGATATCTTGCGGCTGACGGCATAGAAAACTGTATCCGTGTTCTCGATCAGATAGATAATTCTGATATCACAAATCTTGATTTTGTGGAACTCGGAGCTTGCGCTGGCGGATGCGTAGGCGGAGCCATGACGATTGCAAATCCCTATATCGCCCAGGCTCGGCTTCAATCGTTAAAGCACTATCTGCCCGTTTCCAAGAATCGTCCTGCCAGCGAATGGATACCGGACATTTTCTTTAATGAAAATACAGTAACTTACAATCCATACAATCTGCTCTCAAGCGATCGTCAAAAAGCAATGCAGATGATGAGCAAAATCGAAGAGATAGGCGAAAAGCTGCCCAAAACAGACTGCGGATCCTGCGGTGCTCCCACATGCATGGCATTTGCAGAAGACATTGTTAAAGGTGAAGCCACCGCCGATAATTGCACGGTAATAATGCGTCAGCTTTTCAACGAATTTCTGAACAATGAGCACGTTGTATCTGTACTTAAGGATTACTCGGTCGGAGCAGACAACAAGTCCGACCAAATAACGGAGGTATGCGATGATGCAGCTGAATGATCTGTGTAAGGCGCTTGACCTTTCGGTCATCACAGGAGATACCAACAAAGAATTCAATGGTGTATATGTTGGAGATTTCCTCAGCCGTGCCATGAGCTGTGTCATGGAATCTGACCTCTGGATAACCATAATGTCCAACACAAACGTTATTGCAGTTGCAAGTCTTACCGAAGCTTCCGCCATCATCCTTGCCGAAGATGTGGAGCTTATAGAAGAAGCAAAAAACGCTGCGGAGCAAAATGGCATTACTGTTCTTTCAAGCTCCATGACAGCATATAAACTTTGTGTTGAGATCGGAAAATTTACCGAAAACGCATTATGAGCAAGTATTTTTGTGATCTTCACATTCATTCATGTCTTTCCCCGTGTGCCGACAACGACATGACTCCCGCCAATATTGCGGGGATGGCAATGATCAACGGACTCGGCATTGTTGCCGTCACCGACCATAATACTTGTAAGAACTGCCCTGCTTTTTTTGCACATGCAAAAAAATTCGGAATCGTACCTGTGGCGGGAATGGAGCTTACAACATCGGAAGATGTTCATGTCGTGTGTCTTTTCAGAAATCTCAGCGACGCTATGGAGTTTGACTCTTACGTCGAATCCAAACGTGCAAAGATAAAAAACAAACCCGATATTTTCGGTCATCAATACTTGATGGACGAAGCTGACGATATCATCGGCGAAGAAGAATATCTTCTCATTAATGCTGTGGATATTTCAATTGATGAAGCTTACCGCGAGGTATTGAGCCGCGGCGGAGTTTGCTACCCCGCGCACATTGATAGGATATCCAATGGTATAATTTCGATGCTTGGAGATTTTCCACCCGAGCCGAATTTCACGTGTTTTGAATTAAGAGATTCCGAAAAATATCCCGAACTTTGCCAAAAACATCCGGTCTTATGTGATCTTGTGAAAACCAAAGCTTCCGATGCACATTCGCTTACAAGCATTTCAGAAGCTGACTTCAGCATTGAAATAGATGACGAAGATTATTCATCTGATAAAGTAAGAAATTCCCTTATAGATATTTTGCTTTCGAAGCATAAGGAGAAGTCATGAATGAGCTTTCACTCTATATACTGGACATCACAATGAATTCCGTACGTGCGGGCTCATCGGAAATACGCATAACGCTTACGGAAGATGACGAGCACGTGACCTTTTCCGTTTCAGATAACGGTTGCGGAATGACTAAAGAACAACTTGAAAAACTTGAAAATCCCTTCTTTACCACACGTAAAACAAGAAAAGTCGGACTCGGTATCCCCTTTCTTAAAATGCTTGCGGAAATGACGGGAGGTAATGTTTCAATAAGTTCTGTTCATGAATCGGAAAGCTGTGATCACGGAACAACCACGAAAGCTGTTTTCGGCAAAAACCATATAGACTTTATCCCTCTTGGCGATATTGTCGAAACGTTAAAAACTCTTATTCAGGGTTCCCCCGAAATAAACTTTACTTTCACCCATACGTTTCCAAACGGAGAGGTTTCTCTTGACTGTTCACAGCTAAGGGAGATCCTGGGCGATATATCTCTTGCGGAACCCGAAATCTTAAATTGGATCGGCGAAAATCTGCGTGAGCAGTATGACGAGATCCGATAAATAATTATTCAGTTAATTTTTATTTTCAGAAAGGAATATAAATTATGAAGTCACTCGAAGAACTCATGGCCATCAAAGCTCAGATGCAGGATAAGATTGCCGTTCGTACATCGACAGGCAACACCCGTATCGTTGTAGGTATGGCAACTTGCGGTATCGCCGCTGGTGCAAGACCTGTTCTCAACGCATTCGTTGAAGGAATCAGCGCAGAAAACCTCGGGGACAACGTAACCGTGACCCAGACAGGATGCATCGGCATCTGTCAGTACGAACCCGTTGTTGAAGTTTACGAAAAGGACAAGGAAAAAGTTACTTACGTAAAAATGACCGCAGACCGTGCAAAAGAAATCATCGAAAAGCACATCAAGGGCGGCAAACCTGTTACAGAATACACCATCGGTGCTTATAAAAAATAATCAGCTAACGTAATATTTAGGAGGAAAAAATACTATGATCCGTTCTCATGTACTGATCTGCGGCGGTACCGGTTGTACATCATCCGGAAGCGTTGCGATCCGTGAAAAGCTCGCTGAAGAGCTTAAGACAGCCGGACTTGAAGAAGAAGTAAAGATCGTCCAGACCGGTTGTTTTGGTCTTTGCGCTCTCGGTCCCATCATGATCGTTTATCCCGAAGGAACTTTCTACAGCAGAGTTTCCACAGATGACATTCCCGAAATCGTTTCCGAACACCTTCTTAAAGGCCGTATCGTTGATCGTCTTGTTTACAACGACAAGGCAGAAGATGCTGCAAAGATCGACGAAGAAGTTCATTCTTCCCTCAACGACACCGCATTCTACAAGAAGCAGCAGAGAATCGCTCTTCGTAACTGCGGCGTTATCAACCCCGAAGTTATTGATGAATACATCGCTCGCGACGGTTATTTCGCACTCGCAAAAGTGCTTAAGGAAATGACTCCCGACGAAGTTATAAGCACAGTTCTTGCATCCGGTCTTCGCGGACGCGGTGGTGCAGGCTTCCCCACAGGTAAGAAGTGGGAACTCGCAAGAAACCTCGTTCAGGACGGCGGTCAGAAATATGTTGCTTGTAATGCCGACGAAGGTGACCCCGGAGCGTTCATGGACCGTTCGGTTCTCGAAGGTGACCCCCATGCAGTTCTTGAAGCTATGGCTATCGCAGGTTACGCTATCGGTGCTTCCCAGGGCTTTATCTACGTAAGAGCAGAATACCCCATCGCCATCGAAAGACTTGAAATTGCTATAAACCAGGCTCGTGAATACGGTCTTCTCGGAAAGAACATTTTCGATACCGGCTTCGACTTTGATATCGAACTTCGTTTTGGTGCAGGTGCGTTCGTATGTGGCGAAGAAACCGCTCTTATGACATCTATCGAAGGTAACCGCGGTGAACCCCGCCCCCGTCCTCCCTTCCCTGCAGTAAAGGGTCTTTTCGATCGTCCTACTGTTCTCAACAATGTTGAAACATATGCAAACATTCCCCAGATAATCCTCAACGGTCCCGAATGGTTCACTTCCATCGGTACAGAAAAATCCAAGGGTACAAAGGTATTTGCTCTTGGTGGTAAGATCGTAAATACAGGTCTTGTTGAA
>JAFYUY010000088.1 GCA_017549405.1 Clostridia bacterium
ATTTATAAGAATGGGGCGGCGGGCGTCACGGAATTTGCCGCGGCATATGTGCTTGCGGATAAGCTTGTGGAAAATTCTGCTCATTCCGCCAAGGCCGTCGCAGGAATATACCATAATGGCTTCGGGTGCCGTAAATTCTTCGGAGGGGCAGAGCTTCCATTTGAAATCTTCAGGGTTTATACCCATCATAAGGCGTGTCTGGTCAAAGGTGTCAACCTCGATCTTTGCCGAGAAATTGCCGCTGTAGCAAAGGGCAAAGCCGTAGCAGTCGCCGTGGTCTTCCGTTGTGTTATGTCTGCAGAGAGTAACAAAGGGGTTGTGGTTGTGGCTTGACGAGCCACGCTTGCTTGCTATCTCCTGGATACCCTGAAGCAAGGGCTTGCGTTCTTCATATCTTTCTGTTGCCCAGGTACCGTAAAGGTGGATGAGGTCGTAGTCCTTATCATTGAAATCAACGCAGGTGCTGTATACTTTTTCAATAAAGAAAGGCTTGTCCGACGTATTTTTCACTTTAACACTGCGCATTATGGCATCAAAGCCTTCGAGAATGCTATAGGAGAGAACAACAACAGCGCCCGAGGCGGCATCAGACATTGTGATTTCAAGGGTCTTTGCGGGAGTGCCGTCGGCATATACTGCGGGAAGACCGGGCAGAGCTTTTTTGCCGTCGGTTATTTCGTGCGACACATATTTGAGGGCAGTGGTGGAATTTCCTGTTGCCGTTTCAACGGAAAAGGCTGAAATTCTGTAATCTCCCGAGCCGTTGCAGGAATATTCCTGGGGCTGGGTATCGAGGGCGAAGTATTTTACATCTGCCGAAGGTGCCCACGGGGAAAAGGATTCGTTCACGACATCTGAAAACATATATTCAAGATCGTCATCTCCGATATATGCTCCGTAATAAAGGTGCTGGAGATAGCCGTTGCGTCGCACGATCATTATGTATGACGTGCTTTCGGTGTCGAGCTTGAATATTTGTCTTTGTGCATTATAGTTTATACGCATTTGGGAGTGCTCCTTTCGTATGAAAAAAGTAGTTTTTGTATAATTATTGCGGCATCGTACCTGCCGTATCCTTCATTTTCAAATGTGCCGTGGCATTGCAAGATTCACATAAGCTCTTCGTTATAGTGCGCCCTTTCGCCACCGACAAACTTGCAGCGTGTACGGGCAAGTGTCAGGTGTGCTTTTCCGACGGAGAAAATGCTTACTCTTACGGGTACTGCGACCTGATGAAGGTGCATTCCGATAAATGTGTCGCCGATGTCAATACCGCCGTGCGCACGTATCTTTTCCACGGCAACAGGTGCTTTCATTCCACGGTATACCGCCGATGCAAAGGAACCTCCTGCACGCGGCATGGGCACTACATTTACCCGTGTGAGACCGAAGTATTTCTCATAAGCTTCTTTTTCTATAATTATTGCACGGTTAAGATGCTCGCAGCACTGAGCCGCAAGAAATATGCCGTGCTCCTTGCAGAATTCTTCAAGTGTTTCAAATATCGCACGGGCGCAGTCTTCGCTTCCCGCCGTTCCTATCTTATCGCCAAGCACTTCGCTTGTGGAACAGCCAACAACAAAAATATCGCCCGGCAAAAGCTTTGCAACAGCGGCGTACTCTGTGAGAGCGGTTTTTAACTGTGTTTTTATCTCTTGCATTTATATAAAACCTGCCTTTCATATTTATACAAATAACATTATATATCAAACCCACGTCTTTTTCAACACCGAAGACTAAAAAAATATATAAATTTGCATTTATTTGAACGTGTTTCTGATTTATCGTTGTTTAAAATAACAAAAGTAAAGGTGCAATTTTGTGCAAGTAACCAAAATATCATAAATAGCTAAAAATAGGCATGGACAATTTGACAAAAGAATGTTATAATTTATGTGCAGAGATGGTATTAACTATCTACAAAAAATTTGGAGGTGTCATTCATTATGACAAAGAAGATTCTTTCGGCAATGCTTGCTGTTATCATGGTAGTTTCCATGTGCGCATTCACAGCATTTGCTGACGACGCAGTTTATTATGTTGAAGCAGGCGCATCTGCCGGCGACGGTTCCAAGGATGAACCCTTCGGCACTGTTGAAGAAGCAATCACAGCTCTTGCAGGCGCTGCAGGTACTGTTAAGATCATCGGCGAGCTTGATATGTCCACATTCAAGGCTCCCGCTAAGTGGGCAGGCATGATAACAATTACCGGAAATAATAAAGATTCTGCTATCGTACTCGCAGACGGCAGAGGTATTGTTTTCGAAGGCCCCATCACTTTCAAGGATATTAAGTTCAACCTCGGCAAGAACACTCACTTCAACCCCCAGGGCACACTTCTTGTTATGGACGGTGGTGAAGGCAGTGACTTTACAAGCTTCATGCACCTTTGTATGTACGGCTCTCAGGTAGTTGATAAGGCTGACTATATCCACAATTCCGGTAATGTTCATACACTTTATTCCGGCGGTTACTGCAACTCCCTTGCAAACGGCGTTATGGGCGATTCCAACATCACCATCAACGGCGGTAGAGTAGGAACAGTTTCCCTTTCCGCTGACTCCTATAAGGAAGACATGACAGGTATCTCCATCGGTGGTAACTACAACCTCGTTATCAACGGTGGTGAAGTAGATCAGATCGCAGTTACAAGACCCAAGACAGTTATCGAGATCATGGGTGCGCTCAACATCGTATTCAATAACGGTACTCAGATTCCCGAAAAGTTCGGTTATCCCGAAACCGTTCCCGGTGGCGTGTTCATTATCAAGTCCGCTGAAGGCGGTATGGTAACTCCCGTAGCTGACGAGATCGGTGTATTTGAAGTTAAGGCAAATAAGGGCAAGATCGCAGTTATCAACGGCGAACAGGTTCTCAACGGCAAGGTTACTCTTGAAGCCGGTGAAACAGAAGTTACATGGGTAGATGGTCAGCAGGAAGAACCCATCGAAATCAAGCTCACTATCGATTCCAAGGAAATCGTTAAGAACGGCGAAAAGTCCGAGCTTGACGTTCCCGCACAGATCGTTGAAGGACGTACACTCGTACCCCTTCGTGCAATCTTCGAAGCACTCGGTGCTTCCGTTGAATGGAATGGCGAAACAAGCACAG
>JAFYUY010000089.1 GCA_017549405.1 Clostridia bacterium
AGTCGGGCAATACCGCACTTTTCAGTTCTTCCACGGGTTTTCCCTTCCACACGCCCACATCTCCCGCAAGGGTGGATTTCTCGTCAGAATCGGCAGAATCGCCCGCAAAACCTCGGTTATATCCGTGACATTCGGTGGAAACAAGTATAAATTGCTCTACTTCCGATACAGCACATTCGGGAGCCATTTGTCTTCCCACCTCTTTGCCGTCGGCATAGAAGATATAGCCCGCCTTTGACCAGTCTACAGCATATGTATGCCAGCCATCCGCAGTTTCCTCGTAAGGAAAGTGGAAGTGACCATACCAGGTGGATTCTGCTCCGTATCCGTTCCATCCGTTGCCGCAGATCATCTCGCCCTTTGTGTGCTGAAGATAATTTTCCATGATATCGCATTCCACTCCGCACTGTGCAGGATCGGGGTGAGTACCGATACCGGGTGCCTGAAGCCAGAATGCAGCATGCCAGCCCGGATTTTTCGGCAGCTTGCAACGTATTTCGTAGTAACCGAATTTGTGCATGAATTTTGGTTTTTCCTTGGTGCCGAAACGCCAGAATTTATTTTTGAATTCGGGTTCCGGAGGTATATCAAATGTTAAAGAACCTGTCTGAAGATGAGCAGAAAAATAATCGTCACCTTTTTTTATAAGGTTGATCTTCATCGTACTGTCACCGCAAAACTCCACTCCCTCATCGGTAAAGGTGGGAGAAAGCTTTCCCCAAAAATATCTGCGGAATCCCCACTTTGTTGTGTCAAGCTGCGTGCCGTCAAACTCGTCGTTCCAAACAAGCTTCCAGTTCTTTTCTCCGGGAAGATATGAGGAAATATGACCTTCGACTTTGTATTCCTTCATTCCGATTTCTCCTTAACGGTTGATTTTTTTGAAATATTGTGGTATACTTAATTAAGCAAACTCACTATATATTTACAGTTTAGCACATAGTACCGCACAAATATATATAAATCTTACTTATTTTTTTAGAAATCTTGCCATATTATATAATAAGGAAGTGATCATTCTGTCTCTCCCCATAGCTTTACCCAAGATAGTAGGAATAGGGGTTTTCGATGCTTCAATAACATATAAGGGATGTACCGAAACAAAAGACCGGAGCGTATCGCTTTTTGAGCTTGATTTTGTTACCGACAACGGCGGGCAGGCTATAATAAACGGTAAATCTGCCCCGATAACGGAAAACCTGCTTATTTTTGCAAAACCGGGCTCCTCGCGTCATACCGTATTGCCTTTCCGATGTTATTTTATACATCTCACGGTGCCACACGGGGAAATATATGACATTTTAACAGGATGTCCCGATACATTGAACCCAAAAGAACCCGAAAAATTTAAAAAAATATACCTTAAGCTTGTGGAAGCCTATAATTTCCCCGATGAATTCAGCGAACTTGTTATTGCCGAAAACATACTCGCCCTTTGCAGGCTTATAAAAAAAGAGGTCCGCGGGCTAAAGCAAAACGACAATTTGCGAAAAAGCTCCGTAAACCCCGAAATAATTGAAAATGCCATAAGCTATATTGAAAAGAATTATGCCGAAAAGCTCACTCTCAAAACGATCTCGGAGCATGTAAATGTGAGCCCAACATATTTTCACAAGCTTTTCCTTAAAGCCGTGGGAATATCCCCCAACGAATTCTTGCTGCAACGAAGGATACGCATTGCAAAAAATCTGCTGCTCACCACAGATATTCCGCTGGTGGAAATAGCATCCGAATGCGGCTTTTCGTCGCAATCGTATTTCAACTATGCCTTCAAAAGGGCGACGGGAACAACACCGAAGGAATACAGAAGTTGCAAAAACAGCGAATATTTGCTCTAAGTTTGTTGACAAATGGCAAAAACAGAGATAAAATATATAAAACATTTGATTCGGAGGCAAAAAATGTCATATAATTTCAATGCAAAAAAAGTAACGCAAGATATTGTGGAATGGATACGCGATTTTTTTGAAAACAACGGCAAGGGATGCAATGCAGTTCTCGGTATTTCCGGCGGAAAAGACAGCTCGGTTTGTGCCGCTCTTTGCGTGGAGGCGCTCGGAAAAGACCGCGTTATAGGAGTGCTCATGCCCAATGGTGTTCAGGGAGATATAGATGTTGCACGCGATCTGTGCCGCCATCTCGGTATCCGAAGCTTTGAAGTAAATATAAAAGATTCTTTTGACGGCATGATAAATCAATTAAAGGCATCGGTAGGTGAAATATCGCATCAGACAGAATGCAATCTTCCTCCCCGTCTGCGCATGGCGGCAGTATATGCTGTTTCGCAATCTCTCAACGGCAGAGTTGTGAACACCTGCAATCTTTCCGAAGACTGGGTGGGCTATTCCACCCGTTACGGAGATTCCGTAGGCGATTTCAGTCCCCTCTCCCGCCTGACCGTACAGGAAGTAAAACAAGTGGGACGGTGCCTCGGATTGCCGGACATTTTTGTAGACAAAACCCCGATAGACGGACTGTGTGGCAAGACCGATGAGGAAAATTTAGGATTTACATATGCTGTGCTTGATAAATACATCAGAGAAGGTATATGCGAGGATGAAACAATAAAAGAACTTATAGACCGCAAACACAGAAACAATCTTTTTAAGTTAGAGCTTATGCCCGTGTTTGAATACAAACCCGAATAAATAAAAAAGTCAAGGTTTTTCAGGAAAACTGTTTCCAAAGCCTTGACTTTTTGCATTATTTGAGCATAATATTAAATATACATTGCAAAAACAGCAAACACAAAGGGGAGGTGTACTCATGTCAGGAGCGGAAAAACGCGGCTATCTTAACGAAAATTTCAAACTGTTTCATATTTTTGATAAACGCGCCATGGATTTTGACAGTCACTCCCATGATTTTCACAAGCTAATAATATGCTTGCGCGGAAGTGTGACATATATTATCGAGGGAAAGACATATTCCCTTTCCCCCTGGGATGTGCTGCTTGTCCCCAAGGACAAGATCCACCACTCAAAAACCGATGCGCTCATGGCATACGAACGCTTTGTTTTATTTATAAGCGACAGTTTTCTTTCATCGCTCGGCACCGACGGGACCCTTTCGGAATGTTTTTTGCGTGCCGCAGACTGCGGAAAATGTCTTTACCACGCATCAGCATCGTTCCGTCAGAACATTTCCGAATCGGTGCTTGCCCTTGAAGAAGCCATTTCTTCGTCCGACGGATATGCAAACGTTCTTCTTGCAGATGCAGCTTTTGTGCGGCTTATGGTATATATAAACCGCTTGGTCATTGAAGATAAGGGTCTTGAAGGCGCCATTGCCGACGAAAAGCTTGACGGCATAATATCATACATAAACACTCATTTTTCAGAAGATCTTAGTATTGATTCTCTGTCGCAGAAATTTTATATAAGCCGTTCGGGACTTATGCACAAATTCAAAACGGTGACCGGTGGCAGCGTTCACAGCTATATAACACAAAAACGTCTGTCCGCAGCCCTTTCTATGCTTCGCGATGGAGCATCCGCATCACACGCCGCCCACTCCTGCGGATTTTCGGATTATACCGTCTTTTATAAAAGCTTCAAAAAAACCTACGGTTATCCCCCTGGTGATGCGATCTCAAAATAATATGACTTTTCACATTTCCGTCGGTACAAAAAGACCGGTGCCTATTGATTTATTGAGTTTAATATGTTATACTTAATAATATAGTAATATTTATTCGTACACTTTCACGTCACGGCTTTCGGTGACATTTAGTTCAAATATTCTTTCAATGTCCCCCGCCTTCACGCACATATATCCCGCCGTGGCGCCATTCTCCGCACTTTTGCGTGTCATTTGTGCTGATACGGATATTTCCCCGTCATAATCTTTTGGCAGCGTTATATAAATATCTTCTGTATTTTGCAACTCTGCATGATATGTCGGAACACCGAGCGTTTTGAAACTGTAACTAAGCTCACCGCTCTTTGCAATTTTTACACTTTTATAGTTGTCAAAAGCAAAACTCAGTAAAGCGGAGTGGTCTTTCCAGTCGTTTCGATCATTAAGTGTCACTGCCACAAATCTTCCGCATTCACCGCCGGCGCTTGTAACAAGGCATCGCCCTGATGCTTCGGTGTATCCCGTTTTAACACCGTTGCACATATAATCACCGCTTATAATATTGCCAAGAAGTCTGTTATGATTTGAAAAATATCGTGCACGGCAGTTTTCCCTTTCAGCAATATTATATTTTTGTGTGGAAACTATTTCCCTGAATCTTTCATTTCGCATTGCAACAGCTGTGATTTTTGCAAGCTCGCAAGCTGTGGTATAATGCCCCTGCGACGAAAGTCCATGGGGGTTATCGAAATGAGTATTGCAAAGGCCCATTTCCTTTGCTCTTGCATTCATCATATCGGCAAAACTTGCCGTATCACCCGCACATGCTATTGCAAGTGCCGTTGCCGCATCGTTTCCCGATTCAAGCAACAAACCATACAAAAGCTCATTTATCGTGAGCACCTCACCTTCCGCAAGATATACGGAAGACCCTTCGACCCCGACGGCTTCGCGAGAAATTTTCACCTGCTCCTCGCCATCCATATTTTCTATTATCAGAAGCGCGGTCATGATCTTCGTAGTGCTCGCCATGGGCAGTCGGCTGTTTCCGTTGAGTGAATGGAGTATCTCGCCGGAATACACATCCGCAAGAGCAAAAGCCTGTGCCGATGTTTTAGGGCAGTCTGTAACCGCAACATCCGACACCGCAGATGCGGGAACGGACATGACTTGAGGTACGGCAGACAAAGCAGAGTAAAAATATATAATAACTGAAAATACCGAGGCTGCGGCTGCGCATATTGCATATTCGTGAGCTTTTGTTTTCATAGATACTCCTTACAACGCTTCTTATGTACACATTGTATGTGCATTCATACCATATATATACCATATAAAGGAATCAACGCATGAAAGAAATAAGAATACAAAAATTCATATCCGACTGCGGAATAATGTCCCGCAGAGCCGCCGAAAGAGAAATTGAAGCGGGAAACGTCACCGTAAACGGTGAAAAAGCAACTATCGGTCAGAAGATAGATCCCCGACATGACAAGATCAAGGTTGCCGGAAAAACCTGCCGCAGTGCAGAAAAGAAAGTATATGTAATGTTAAATAAGCCACGCGGCTACGTCACCACCATGAGCGATGAAAAGGGCAGAAAATGTATCCCCGAGCTCATGCAGGATCTTGCTGTGCGAGTTTACCCCTGCGGCCGTCTTGATATGGATTCGGAAGGCCTTCTTCTTCTCACAAACGACGGAGATGTGGCAGACAAGCTTATGCACCCCAGAAACCATCTTGAGAAGATATACCATGTAAAGGTTCGTACGGAAATACCCCAGGATATCGTAACACGTCTTAATGAGCCCATGGAAATAGACGGGTATCAGCTTAAACCGGTAACAGTTGCCATAGTTTCAAGAAAAGAAGGCACGACCGTGCTTCGGTTTACACTTTCGGAAGGCAGAAACCGTCAGATCCGCAAAATGTGCGAAAAAGTGGGACTTGAAGTTATGCGCCTGCGCAGAATTGCCGTGGGCGAGCTCAATATCGGAACGCTCAAACCCGGTCAGTGGCGTTTTCTCAACCACGCAGAGACCGAATATTTGAAAACAGTAGACTGATAAAGGGAGAACGATATGCTTCAGATACTTCCCGTAAGGGATAAAGATACCCAAAAGGATTATTGCGATAAGCTTGCTATAGAATACGATGCCGACCTTATGGCATATGCCGCATTTGACGGCGAAGAGTTCCGCGGTCTCTCCCTCTTCCGCATTCTTGGTAAAGATTGCGTTATATATAAGATCAAGCTCAGGGACGGAATATCCGATCACCTTGCGCAGTATCTTCTTGCAAAGGCACCCATGAACTTTGCAGAGCTTTGCGGAATAAAGACCGCCATTTTTAAAGACGAAGACAAATCCCTTGCAAAAGAGCTGAAATTTACCGAAAAGGACGGTGTCCTTTCGGTATCGCTTGAAGATTACTTCACCACACCGTGCAAGGGTCACGGATGCGAAGCGTGATTCTCAAACACAATGGATGTAAATCTTGTTTATGACGAAGAGCGTTTTGTGGGTTCATGTTCGCTCGTTTCGCTGATAGAAGCCGAAAACGGCTATACTCAGGAGCTCTTTGTGCCGAAAAAAGCAAAGCGCCCCGTAAGCCGCATGACCCGTGAGGGAGAACACAACATAGGAGGCCTCGGAGAAGGCACACTTCATTTGGTTTTGAAAAATTACATTTCTGCCAACCGTGAAAACCAGGAGATAAAATACGGCAAAAAATATATTGACGTTTTTCTTGACGGCAGAGCGTATGAGGTACAGACACGGAATTTTTCATCTCTCAAAGCAAAGCTTGCGGCTTTTTTGCCCGAAATACCCGTTACTGTGATCTTTCCCGCCATAAAAGAAAAGCGAGTAGCATGGACCGATCCCGAAACGGGAGAGCTTTCCTCTTTTCGTAAAAGCCCCAAAAAGGAAAGTGTGTACAGCATTTTCAACGAGCTTATATATATAAAAGACTATCTTTCAAATCCAAATCTGTCTTTCTGTGTTTTTTTGCTTGCAGCAGATGAAACAAAACTACTGTGCGGATATTCCAAAGACAGAAAAAAAGGCTCTGTACGGCTAAATCGCATCCCCACAAAGCTTTTTTCAACGGAACAGTTTGAAAGCTGCGCAGATTTTGCACGCCTTTTGCCGGATACTGAGGAATTTTCAGTTAAAAATGTTGCAAGATATGCAAACATCACCCCCGATCTTGCAAGAAAAATGATATACTGTCTGTGTCACGCAGATATTATATATTGCACACGCACCGAAAAAAGAGAAAAATACTATTCACTCAAAAATTAAGAAACAACTGAAAGGAGCAAATATCATGGACACAACTCTTGTAATCATGGCGGCGGGACTGGGCTCCCGTTACAGCGGAGGCATAAAGCAGCTTGCACGTGTGGGCGCAAATGGCGAAATACTTATGGACTTTTCCATATATGATGCAATACGTGCAGGATTTAACAAGATAGTATTTGTTATCCGCCACGATATCGAAAAGGATTTCAGAGAAATAATCGGAGACAGAATCGAAAAGAAATGCAAGGTGGAGTATGTTTTCCAGGAGCTTGATAAGCTCCCCGAAGGTTTTAAAAAACCTGAAGCAAGAACAAAACCCTGGGGTACAGGTCATGCGATCCTTATGTGTAAAGGTGTGGTAAACGAGCCCTTTGCCGTTATAAATGCCGATGATTTTTACGGCTACAATTCCTTTAAGAATCTTCACGACTGCCTTGTAAACGCCCCCAAAGATGCCGACAAGGAAAGCATCTACCTTTCCGGCTACATACTCGGAAATACTCTCAGCGAAAACGGCGGTGTTTCCCGCGGGGTGTGCTCTGCAGACAAAAACGGCAATCTTCTCACTGTAACAGAAACAAAAAATATCCGCCGCGAAAACGGTGGTGTGACCAGCGACAGCGGTGAACTTCCCGAGGATGCTGCGGTTTCCATGAACATGTGGGGTCTTCAGCCCTC
This sequence comes from Clostridia bacterium, assembly GCA_017549405.1. Classification (GTDB taxonomy): domain Bacteria; phylum Bacillota; class Clostridia; order Oscillospirales; family CAG-382; genus UMGS1052. The sequence continues at coordinate 7,563 of JAFYUY010000089.1, forward strand.
ATTCATAGAACGTCTTGATGAAGGCTTCGAAGAATTTCTTAAAAACCTTCCCGAGGGCGATATCACATCCGAATATCTCCTCCCCGGAAGAATCAACGAACTCATTGCGCAGGGCCGTGCAAATGCCAAGATAGTTATGACTGATGACGTATGGTTTGGAATAACCTTCAGCGAAGACCTTCCCGCCACAAAAGCTGCTGTAAGCGATCTTGTTGCAAAGGGTGTTTATCCCGAAAAACTGTAAAGTCATATTTAAAACGCAGAAAGTATTTCAAATCATTTTACAGAACTATATGCGATAAAAACCACCTTCGGGTGGTTTTTGTTTTAACAGCCCCCGAGAATGTCACAAACGGGAATATAATATTGACACTGCTCTTGTTTTGTTGAATATGCAAAAAAATCGCCCCGTTTTCACGGGGCGAAAATTTTATTGTTGCGTGTGTTATGCTTTCTTCGCTGTAGCCATTTTAACCGCAAACATAGTTGCGATCATAATAACGATAGAGAGAGGAAGCATGATGTACCAGTTCTGAACAAAGCCTGCTATGAGATAGCAAACAAACGAAACTGCGGCACCTGTGAGTGCATAAGGAAGCTGAGTCGATACGTGGTTGAGGTGGTTGGACTGAGAACCTGCCGATGCCATGATCGTGGTATCGGAAATAGGTGAGCAATGGTCACCGCAAACCGCACCTGCCATACAAGCAGAAATTGCGATAATGCAGATTTCCTGTTCGATGGTTCCGCCAAATACTGCAAGAACAATAGGAATGAGAATTCCGAATGTACCCCATGATGTACCTGTTGCAAAGGAAAGACCCACTGCAATAAGGAATACGATAGCGGGAAGGAAATTAACCGCTGCCTGAGCGTAATTTCTAACAAATTCAGCAATGAATATCTTAGCACCAAGGCTATCTGTCATTGTCTTAAGAGTCCATGCGCAAGCAAGGATCATAATTGCGGGAACCATTGCCTTGAAGCCTTCGGGGATCGCTTCCATGCACTTCTTGAATGTGAGAACACGTCTGCACATAAAGTAGATAACAGAGAAGATAAGACCTGCAAAAGAGCCAAGAACAAGACCAACAGATGCATCTGCGGAAGAGAATGCATCGATAAGGTTCATATAAACATCGGAATCGGGAGTAAAGAATCCGCCGGAGTAAAGAAGACCGAGGATGCAAGCTACGATAAGTACAAGTACGGGAGCAATAAGATCCCAAACGATGCCCTTCTTGTTTTCATCCGCATCTTCCAATGCCTTAAAGAGCTCCGCATCTGCAGAAGAGAAGAGATCTCCGTTTTCGGCATTGAGTTCGTGCTTCTTCATAGGACCGAATTCAAACTTAAGAAGAACAAGGCAGAACATCATAACGATGGTAAGTATTGCGTAGAAGTTATAGGGAATTGCACGGAGGAAAAGACCAAAGCCGCTGATCTCTTCTTCGGAAACAAAGCCCGCAACTGCAGCTGCCCAGGACGAGATAGGTGCAATGATACAAACAGGAGCGGCTGTCGCATCGATAAGGTATGCAAGCTTTGCGCGGGAAACCTTGAACTTGTCTGTAACAGGGCGCATAACAGAGCCTACTGTGAGACAGTTGAAGTAGTCATCCACGAAAATGAGAATACCGAGGAAAATAGTTGCGCACTGAGCGCCAACCTTGGACTTGATATGCTTTGTCGCCCATCTTCCGAATGCTGCGGAACCGCCGGACTGATTCATAAGGCAAACGATCGCACCGAGAATTATAAGGAATATTATAATACCGATGTTATAGCTGTCTGCAACGGATGCAATAAAGCCGTTCTGGAAAGCGTGATCGATCGTACCTGTGAAGCTGAAGTTTGAATACAGCAGTGCACCGGAAAGGATACCGATGAACAAGGAAGAATAAACTTCTTTTGTTATAAGGGCAAGAGCGATTGCAATGATCGGAGGCAAAAGAGCCAGCCATGTTGCATAGGGTTTAACGTCGTTACGCTTCTCACCGAGAGCGTATTCAAGCTTTTCATCAAAGCCTTCTGTGCCGACATTGTCGGAATAGCTGTCGAGGAATTCGTTGTAGTCCTCAACAAGGGGTGCTTCAACCGCAGTTTCAACTGCTTCAACAACAGCGTCAACGGGTTCGTCAGCACCTACTGTGAGCAATGCGGAAAGGCTTGCACAAATTACAAATACAACAAGTGCCACCGCCCACATTCTGCGTGTTTTCTGTGAAAACATAATGGGTCCTCCGTTAAAAATATAATATTAAAGAAAAAGGCTGTATCACAAACACACAGCGATACAGCAAGAAAACGGCATTTTATTTACCGAAAAATGCGATAGCGCTCCACATTTGTGACAATCCCCGACATATTTTGCCGACGATCAGCCGTCACCCGCAAAGGTATAAGGGTAACCGCTTCGGCACCCGTTCCTTTCTGCCATATGCAATCACCTTAAAACACATGGAATACTGATAACAGGGTGCGCCTCTATCTATAAATTTATAATATCACATAAACGCAGCTATGTCAAGAGTTTTGGTGTTTTTTGCCAACACAATATAAATAAATTGCTCAGATTTGTAAAATTTTGTCAACATCCGTCATCTATCGTTTTCCGACATAAACAAAATGCAGTTGATTATTTTGAATAAATGTATTATAATACTTGTGTAGTGTTTTTGTTATGCCTCTTCTTGCCCGTAACATAAATCAGGAGATAACATCAACTTTGCAGTAATTTTAGTCATTTACATAGCGCATCGCTCAGATTATAATAAATAAAAAAGGAGTTGCGTGGTATATTTTCGTTCAAATATATCAGTATAACAGTTTTATGATAAATTCTTACGGAATCGTCCCTTTTGGGGCAACTCCATCGATACGACAAACTGAGCATTTTAAAAAGTTTTCAAAAAAAGCATTCTTTCATTTTGGCGTAAACACATTTTCTGATGCAGAATGGGGCGACGGGAATGAACCGGAAAAAATTTTCGCTCCAACGCAGACCGACGTCTGCCAATGGATAAAAACAATAAAAGATGCCGGATTCACGCTTGCCATACTTACTGTCAAGCACCATGACGGATTTTGTTTGTGGCCAAGCGAATACACACAACACACTATAGCAAAAAGTCCATACAAAAACGGATGCGGTGATATACTGCGCGAATTCACAGATGCCTGCCGGAAATACGGAATTGCCACAGGTGTTTATATTTCCCCATGGGACAGAAACTCCGAATACTGGGGAAGCGCAGAGTACAACGCATTTTTCAACAATCAGCTCACAGAAATTCTTTCTGAATACGGCAAAATAGACGAGGTGTGGTTTGATGGTGCCGGAAGCGCAGAGGCAGATTACGATTGGGCACTCTGGGAAAGCACGATCCGGAAATTTCAACCCGATGCCGTCATTTTCGGTTCCATGAGCGCTGCACCATATATTGAATGCCGATGGGTCGGAAACGAGAGCGGATATGCGGGTGATCCGCATTACCCCACAGTCGATATTTCTTCTGTTGAAAAGGAAATAGTGTTGGAACTTAACAGCGGAAAACTGGGTGGCGACAGCTTTTTAATTGCCGAAGTTGATACATCTATACGTCCCGGTTGGTTTTATCACAAAGAACAGGATAATTTTGTGAAATCGCCAAAGCAGCTTATTGATCTTTGGTTTGACTCGGTGGGAAAAAGCGCCATCATGCTTCTTAATTTTCCACCTGACAGACGCGGACTTATCCACGAGACCGACAGCAAAAACGCAATTGAAGCCCACCGCATAATTTCACGTGCTCTTTCCGAAAACTATGCCGAGGGCAGCAAAGTTACGGCAAGCAGCGAAAGATGCACGGAATGCGGCGCTTTAAATATAGTTGACCCTGATTTTGAATCATTCTATGCAGCGTCTGACAATGACAAGCGCCCCGTTATAGAAATAACCTTGCCTCAAAAGAATACTTTTGATACCGTAATTCTCGGTGAAGTAACAGAGCTTGGTGTAAGAGTAGGAGGTTTTACGGTCGAGGCTGAAATTGACGGCAAATGGCAGCTGCTTGCCGACAAAAAATCCATAGGCTTCAAAAGGGCTCTTCACTTTTCGCCCATCACCACCGACAAAGTGCGTATCACATTTTACGATTTTGTTGCAACTCCGCTTATACGCGAAATATCATTCCACAATTTCACCCTTGCAGGATACACCCACGAGGATACAAACTCTCAGTTTTGCGGAGATTTTGACATTTGCTCAAACCAATGTGCAAAATATGAATATCTCGATAACGGGATCTTGGTACAGCTTGGCGGCCTTTTCCCATATAATACCATAAAATTCTGCGGTGACGGCATAGATGAATTTGAGATACTTGCCTTCAACGGAATGCAATACCACAGTGTATATAAAGGCAAAAATCCCGCAACCGAGGAAACGGTACATCTCGACAAAACCATATTCGGTTCCTATCAATTCAAATTACTGACCCACAGAAAAGAAAACTCCGATCTCAACATTCATGTTTACAAATTATGATCAGTAAAACAAATCAAATATAATAAATATTTTAAAGGAGAAATAAAAATGAAACTAAGACCTCCAGCAGTCCCGCTTATTACAGTTGACCCGTACTTTTCCGTATGGTCACCCGCCGACAGACTTTACGATACCGACACAGTGCACTGGACAGGCAAGAAAAATGCGATCCGCGGCACTTTAATTATTGACGGTGAAGCTTACCGCTTTATGGGTGATGGCGAGCTGCCCGTTATCCCTCAGGTAGGCTTTGATTACAATGCACTTTCCACAAAATACACATTCAAAAACGAAAAGATACGCCTTGAAGCCTGCTTTACCACTCCCCTTTTACCGGAAAATCCCGACATTTTCAGCCGTCCTGTTTCGTACCTTAAGCTTTCCGCTTTCTCGGTCGATAAAAAGGCTCACGATGTTTCGGTAACTATAAGTGCCTCCGAGGAGCTGTGCCTTGATACCGCAGGTCAGTCCGAAGTCGTATGCGAAAAGGTGGACCTTGCCGATGTCGTATGCGTTAAAATGGGCAACAAAGAGCAAAAAGTTCTTAATCGCTCGGGCGATGACTTGCGTATTGACTGGGGATATTTTTATCTTGCTATATGCGGTGACAACGCATCGACCGATTTTGGCAAAAAAGAGCTTACCGAGGTGAGTGTATGCGCTGACCTTTCCGATGATGTGCTTGTGCTTTTTGCGTATGATGACATAAAGAGCATAAATTATTTCGGCGAGCATCTCACATCCTATTGGAACAAAGACGGCAAGACCATTGAACAGGCAATGACCGAGGCTTTGCATTCATATGAGGAAACATACCTTAACTGTGAAGAATTTTCCGAAGGTCTTTTTATCGACGGTGTACGCGCAGGCGGCAAAAAATATGCCGAAATGCTTGAGCTTTCCTACCGTCAGAGCTTTGCGGCTCACAAGACTGCAGTAACTTCTGACGGTGAAATAATCTTCATTTCCAAAGAATGTTTCTCCAACGGATGCACGGCAACTGTTGATGTAAGCTACCCTTCCGTACCCCTTTATCTTATTTACAACCCCGAGCTTGTGCGCGGTATGATGCGCCCTATATACAAATATGCGCGAAGCGATGCGTGGGAATACGACTTTGCCCCCCACGATGCAGGTCAGTATCCGCTGGTAACGGGACAGGTCTACGGTTACGATAAAGAAAAAAACATAATGAACTATGACATGCAAATGCCTGTGGAAGAATGTGGCAACATGCTCATCATGGAAGCGGCAACGCTCCTTGCGGACAAAAATTGCGATTTTGTGACCGAGCACATGGATATACTTGAATCCTGGGTAAAATACCTCATAAAATACGGTTACGACCCCGAAAACCAGCTGTGTACCGATGACTTTGCGGGACATCTTGCCCACAACTGCAACCTCACCCTCAAGGCAGTGATGGGTGTGGCATCCTACGCTATAATCAACAAAATACTCGGCAAAAAGCAGGTCTACAACGAATATATGGCTGAGGCACGCAAAATGGCAGCATCCTGGTGCAAGCGCGCCTCCAACGGCGACGGCAGCTACCGCCTTGCATTTGACAGACCTGATACCTTCAGCATGAAATATAATGCGGTATGGGATAAAATATTCGGAACAAAGCTCTTCCCGGAAGAAGTTATAGCGTCAGAACTGTTCTCAAACTTCAAGCACATAAATGCATACGGCATGCCCCTTGACTGCCGCTCAGATTACACAAAATCCGACTGGCTGGTATGGACTGCAACAATGCTTGATGATGATGACGATTTCGAGCGTTTTGTAAAACCTTTGTGGGACGCCTACAACGCCACAGAAGACAGAGTTCCCATGACCGACTGGTATTTTACCACAACATCAAAAATGCGCGGCTTCCAGAACAGAACAGTTATTGGCGGTCTGTTTATAAAAGTGCTTCGCCACATAGGAAAACTTGATATTGAAAACATATAAACTTCAGAGGTAACAAAATGGAAAAGAAATTTTTTGGCAAAATGCCCGACGGTGAGGAAGTATATGCATATACTTTCGGTAACGAAAAGGTAAAAGCCACAGTACTGAATCTCGGAGGCATAATCCATAAGCTCGTTGTGGACGGCAAGGATATTGTGTGTGCATACGGCAATGTGAACGATATTCTCTGCGGCACAGGTTACCACGGTGCGCTTATCGGAAGATACGCAAACCGCATCTGCGACGGAAAGTTCACACTCAACGGCAAGGAATACATACTTGCCAAAAACGAGCGCGGCATAACCCATCTGCATGGAGGCGATGTCGGCTTTAACAAACGCATCTTCTCGGTTACTCAGATGGTTGAAAAGGACTGCGAAAAGCTCGTGCTTTCGCTTTATAGCCCCGACGGAGAGGAAGGATATCCCGGAAACCTTGATGTAAGCGTAACTTACACCATAAAGGATGGTGATTTTTCCATCCGCTATACCGCAGAAAGCGATGCCGATACCGTTCTCAACATGACAAACCACGCATACTTTAACCTCAACGGCTATGACAGCGGAACTGTGACAGAGCACACGCTTCAGATACTTTCAGACAAGATCTCCGAGGTTGACACAAAGCTCATTCCCATCGGAGAAATGGCGGTTGCGGGAACTCCCTTTGATTTCAACACCCCCAAGACCGTCGGCCAAGAAATAGATGCTGATAACGAGCAGTTAAAGCTCGGCAAGGGTTATGACCACAACTTCTTTATCTGCTCGGACGAAAAAACTGACGGAGAATACTATCCTCTCGCAAAATGTGCGGTACTTGAAGGCAACACCCTTAAGATGAGCGTCTACACAAGCTGTCCTTGTGTTCAGCTTTATACAGGCAATGTGATGAACTGCGAGATCCCCTTCAAAGGCGGTGTAAAGCAGGTGCCACGCAACGCTCTCTGCCTTGAAACTCAGGAGGCTCCCGACAGTCCCAACCATGGTGGTGCCATTCTTAAGGCATATGACAAGTACGATACCACCACCCTTTTCAGATTTGAGACCAAATAATTATTGAATAATTGCAAGCGGAAGGTAGATTGCAGCGGTGATCTGCCTCCCGCTTTTTATTTTTTGCAGCCGTTTTCTCGTACGGGAGATTCACGGATCGCCCGCCACATTACGCACACCGCCCCTTAGCCCTCCTTGCCTAAAGGAGGGGGGACCGTCGCAGACGGTGGGAGGATTCCGAAGGGGGTAGCGACTGCGGTGGAGGGATTAAAAACGTTTAAAATTGAAAAGCCCCTTTACAAATCCCAAATACCGTATTATAATTATATTAACAAAATTTAACAAAAAAGGTGGAAAACAAAATGAAAAGATCCTTGTTTCTCCTGCTTATAACTTGCCTTTTGACAGTAATTTTATGCTGCTTCCACACGGCAGATGCTGCAACATACGGCAATTTGACCTATGAAGTTTCAAACAGAGAGGTTACGATTACCGCCTGCAGCACTTCCGCAACCTCGGTTACAATTCCTGAAACCATAAACGATTACCCCGTAACAAGCATCGGAGATTGGGCATTCGCAAGTTGCGACAGCCTTACAAGTATCGTCATCCCCGACAGCGTAACAAGCATCGGAGATTGGGCATTCGAATTTTGCGACAGCCTTACAAGCGTTGAAATCGGAGACAGCGTAACAAGCATCGGAGAGGATGCATTCGCATATTGCGACAGCCTTAAAAGTGTTGTCATCGGAGCCAGCGTAACAAGTATCGAAAATTCTTCATTCGATGGTTGCGGAAGCCTTGCAAGCATAACTGTTGACAGCAACAATCAACACTACTCAAATGATGAATACGGTGTTTTGTTTGACAAGAACAAAACAACTCTTATACAGTACCCAATAAAGAACTCAAGGCAGATCTATACCATTCCCGACGGTGTAACAAGCATTGCGGATGAGGCATTCATTTTTTGCCGGGATCTTAAAAGCGTATACCTTCCCGACAGCGTAACAAACATCGGAAATTATGCATTCTATAATTGCGACAGCCTTGAAAGCATTGTCATCCCCGACAGTGTAACAAGTATCGGAAATTCTTCATTCGGCGATTGCGGAAGCCTTACAAGCGTTGAAATCGGTGACAGTCTGAAAAGCATCGGAGAGGAGATATTCCGTAATTGCACCGGTCTCAAAAGCGTATGCCTTCCCGATAGTGTAACAAGTATCGGGAATTCTGCATTCCAAAATTGCACCGCCCTTGAAAACGTTTACATTGGCAACAGCTTAACAAGCATTGGCAATTATGTATTCCGAGATTGCACCGGCCTTACAAGCATTGAGATCCCCGACAGTGTAACA
>JAFYUY010000090.1 GCA_017549405.1 Clostridia bacterium
CAATAAATGACCCCATAAACCACACTTGCCGCCGTGCCGTAAACGATAACCGGCCCCGCAATGGTGAACATCTTAGCACCAACGCCAAGTATAAAGCCCTCCGCCTTTGCATCTATGGCGGGTGAGCACACAGCGTTTGCAAAGCCCGTTATGGGCACAAGGGTCCCCGCACCCGCATATTTTGCAATGCTGTCGTAAACCCCCACCCCCGTGAGCAGGCAGGAAATAAATATAAGGCTTACGGACACGAGTATCTTTGAATTTTCCTCGGTCAAAAATCCCGAATAGAATTCAAAAAGAAACTGCCCGAGCGTGCATATGGCACCACCCACACAAAAAGCGGCAATGCAGTCTGCAAACAGATTTCTCTTGGGTGCATGACTGTCGGCATACTTTCTGAAGGCTTCCTTTTCCTTTTCGGAATAATTTCTTTTATCCATTTTCTTACCCCTTTTTTATTGTTTTGAATATATTATTACCCGAATTTTCTGAAAATAAAAATATTTTATATGATGGGTGCATACGGCACTATTTTAACAGCATGTTCATAAATCTGTGCTATAATTTTATGATTAAAGTGAAGCTACAATCGTTTAAATAAAGGAGATTACAATTATGGCAAGAAAAGGCGGACTCGGAAAAGGGCTGGATGCTCTTTTCAGCGAAGCACAGTTTGACGCAGCAGGTGCCGAAGAAAAAGCAGGCGGCATTATAACCCTTAGAATTTCTGACATTGAACCCGATAAAGATCAGCCCCGCAAGACCTTTGAACCCGAGGCGCTCTCTGCCCTTGCGGATTCCATTTCCACCCACGGTATCCTGCAACCGCTGGTTGTGAGAAAACCCGAGGGAGCAGATGACGGCGACGATGCAGTCAAAAAGATACTCGGCAACAAATACCGTATAGTTGCAGGCGAGCGCAGATGGCGTGCCGCAAAAATGGCAGGTCTTTCGGAAGTGCCCGTTATAGTCAAAGAAATGACCGACCACGAAGCCGCTGCCATTATGCTGGTGGAAAATCTTCAGCGCGAAGATCTCAACTCCGTGGAGCAGGCACGCGGACTTAAGCGTTTGCTTGAAGAATTTGAGCTTACACAGGAGGAAACAGCGCAGATAGTGGGAATTTCCCGTCCCGCACTCACAAACTCGCTCCGCTTACTTTCTCTGCCCGCAAAAACCCTTGACCTTCTTGAAAAAGGCGAGCTTTCCGCAGGTCATGCAAGAGCACTTCTTTCCATAGGCAATGCCGCAGAAATAAACAGTACTGCCGAAACAGTTATTGCAAAAGGTCTTTCGGTGCGTGAAACCGAGCGTCTTGCAAAGCTTATATTTGCAAATCTCAACGCTCCCAAAGAAAAAAAGAAAGAGACCCCCGAGGAAAAGTCTGCCGCTGCATACATCGGCAAGCTTGAAGAAAATATGTCCTCAAAGCTCGGCAGAAAAGCAAAGATAATTATGGGCAAAAAAGGCGAAAAGGGCGGAAAGCTGGAGCTTCATTATTACGACAATTCCGACCTTGAAAAGCTTATAAAAGCCCTTTGCGGAGATATTTTTGAAGACTGAGAACAAGGCTTATTCTACGGAGGTTTGATATGACAGATCAAAGCACTCTTGCCACGTTTGTGTGGGTGGTCTTTTTAGGCGTGTGCTTCGGTGCGTTTTATGCATATTATCACAGAAGACTTCTTGGTGATATTCTGCGCACTTTTATAGCTTACGGTGCAGACAGCGAACAAAACGCCCTCACCCTTGCAAACATTGGCTATGGTGAGGGAATAAAGCATACTTTTGCAAAATTTGCCCTCAGACGCAGTTCGGTGCTGCGAAAAACGATCCACACTGTTTACGAAGAAAAAGCACCCGTAAAAAAGGATCCCGATGAACTTTTTGCAAAAGCTCCGAAGCTGCCTTGCGAACAGAGATATTACATTCCCGAGGAAAAACGCATTACAGCCGAGATACGTTATGACGGCAAAGGAACAACCGCATCCACCCTTATTATTACCGTGGCGGTATTCTTTGCAGTGGCAATAATTGCCGTATCGCTTTTGCCATGGATAATACGAAATTATCACAACCTCACAAACTTTGCCGGCAGTCAAGAAGAAACCATAACAGCCGAACAAAACGAAGGACCTGAAAGCGTTGACGGCAATGCTCCCGAAGACACTCAAAGCACTGTTCCGAACTACGCTCTCCCTCAATAAAAACTTAAAAGGAGTCTTACTGTTTATGAGACAGACAAGAATCAAGATCCACTTAACTCTTATAATCCTTATTTCAGCGCTTGCCGTGACTGCAATATTCGGCATTGTTCTCAATATATTCGGAATACGTTATTTCAAAGCAGATAACGGTTCTAAGTTTCTTGGCATCACAAAGGACGGTGTGGTGCTTTCGGGAACGATAATGCTTCCCGACGGAACAAAGGCAAAAATAGACCGCGCACGCGGAGTCATTGAGTATTCCAACGGGGATATATATGACGGTGAGTTTTCCGGATTTTACCGCAACGGACAAGGTCACATGACCTATGCCGCCACAGGCGATACCTATGAAGGTCAATTTTCCGACGATAAGATGTCGGGCAAGGGCATATACCGCTCTGCCGACGGAAGTGTTTATGACGGAGAGTTCCTTGACGGCAAGAAATCGGGAACGGGAAAATATATCTGGAGCGACGGAAGCACATACGAAGGCGGATTCCTTGAAAACCGCAAAAACGGCAGCGGAAAGTACCACGGTGCCGACGGCGCGGAATATGTGGGCGATTACGAAAACGACCGCAAAAACGGCAAAGGAACCTACACTTACCCTAACGGCGATAAATATATTGGCGACTTTGTGGACGATATGCGTCAGGGACTCGGTACTTATATATGGGCAAACGGCGAAAGCTATGTGGGAGAATTTCTCGGCAACATGAAGCACGGCAAGGGTGTTTACAAATGGCCCGCTCCCACCGAACGAAGCTATGACGGCTACTTTGAAAACGGTACCCTTATTATAACAGACCCCGCTCAAGAGCAGGGAGCAGATGTGCAAACAGAACAATGAATGCGAATATTTTTGAAAGTAATAACAGTATGTGCATCCTTGAAGGTATGATATCCGTTGAAGCGGCTGTGAAATACAAAAGCCGTAAAGTGGATATATGCTATGTGGATGCCGCAAAAGTGAAGAAGCGCGACCGCAAGGTGCTCTCATTCTTAAAGCTTCTGCGAGAAAATAATATTTCCGCAGAGATTTGCGACCGCGAAATTATAGATGCTTTTCTCGACAAAAACGACAAGGACGCGGGCAATACCCATGGCGGAATCGTTGCGGTATGCGGAAATCGAAGATTTATCTCAGCCGAAGCTCTGCTTGAAAAAACAGCAAAAGAGCAAGGTTTTTCCGTGGTGCTCGACGGAATAGAAGACCCCTTCAACTTGGGATATTCCGTGCGCAATCTTTATGCCGCGGGAGTCTGCGGCATATTTATCCCTGCCCGCAACCCCCTGACATCGGCGGGAATCTGCGCACGCTCTTCGGCAGGAGCATCTGAAATGTGCGACATTGCAACACTTCCGCAATTTGACGGGACTTTTTCACAAGCCGATTTTGTTTCAAAGATAAAAGAATACGGGATCTCCACCGTGTGTGCTGCAAAAACTGCAGATTGCACCGAAATGTTCTCGTTTTCTCCAAAATTTCCCGCAGTTCTTTTTATCGGCGGAGAAAAGCGCGGAATTTCACCCGAATTTGTGGAAAACTGCGACAACATCGTAAGCATTCCTTATTTTTCCGATGCAAGGTTTTCGCTCCCCGCAGCTTCAACTGCGGCAATACTCGGATTTGAGCTTGCGCGGCACAGATTTATAAAAAAATAAAAAACAACCCGTAAATGTGCGGAACAATAATATTTATCACAAAGGAATTTTCAGACTATGGAAAAAATGTGGGCAGGGCGCTTTGCAAAAGCCCTTGACAAAAAAGCCGACGACTTTAATTCGTCCATTGCAACAGATAAAAGAATGTATCGCCAGGATATAACAGGTTCCATGGCTCATGCAGCAATGCTTGGCAAGCAGGGGATCATTTCCGACGAAGAAAGTAAAAAAATAATCGAATGTCTTGCAGGCATCCTTGCGGATATTGACGAAGGAAAACTTGAAATCGACCCTGAAGCCGAGGATATCCATATGTTCGTGGAATCCGTACTCACAAAGCGTCTTGGTGATACCGGCAAAAAGCTGCACACCGCCCGCAGCCGCAACGACCAGGTCGCCCTTGACATTCGTCTTTATCTGCGCGATGAATCGGAAGAAATAATTTCTCTGATAAAATCGCTCATTTCGGCAATCGTAAAGCAGGCAGAAATGCACAAGCGTACCATTATGCCGGGCTACACCCATCTTCAGCGTGCTCAGCCCATTACCTTTGCCCATCAGCTTTTAACATACGGCATGATGCTCTCCCGTGATATCACCCGCATACGTGATGCCGTTGCAAGAATGAATGTCTCCCCTATCGGCTCCTGCGCCCTTGCGGGAACGACTTACGATACTGACAGATATTTTGAAGCGAAAGAGCTCGGCTTTGACGGCATAACACTTAACAGTATAGACGGAGTTTCCGACCGCGATTTCTGCCTTGAGCTTATGTCTGCCTTTGCCATAATAATGATGCACCTTTCACGCTTTTCGGAGGAAATAATTCTGTGGTCCTCCTGGGAATTCAAATTTATTGAGCTTGACGATTCCTTCACAACAGGCTCAAGCATAATGCCCCAGAAAAAGAATTCCGATATGGCAGAGCTCGTTCGCGGAAAGACCGGCAGAGTTTACGGCGATCTCATGGCTCTCCTCACCACTCTCAAGGGACTTCCCCTTGCATACAACAAGGATATGCAGGAAGATAAAGATGCTATGTTTGACAGCCTTGACACCGTGAAGGCTTGCCTTGAGATTTTTGCACCCATGATAGATACCATGCGCGCACTGCCCGAGAATATGTACAATGCCGCAGGCAAGGGCTTTATAAATGCCACAGACCTTGCAGATTACCTCACCAAAAAAGGAATGCCCTTCCGCACGGCATATAAGAACGTCGGTGAGATAGTGGCGGAATGCATTGAAAAGAACACCGTACTCGATAAGCTTCCCCTTGAGGCTTACAAAGCGCATTCCGACCTTTTCTGCGATGACCTTTACAAAGAGATATCCCTTGAGACCTGCGTGGAAAAACGCATTTCCGCAGGAGGTACGGGTCTTTCTTCCGTGGAAGCTCAGATAGAGTTCCTTAAAAAGGCAGCGGAGTAAATATTTTTTGTTTCACAAAAGAAAAGGGGATGTTAAAAAAGTCCAGACCGCAAAAAAGAAGAAAAACAAGGAAGAAAAACTCATCATTCCGGGTTTTTCTCAAAAAAATCTTTTTTGCTACAGACAAACGTCACCTCTCGACGCACCTTTGTGCGCCTTCGGGTTCCGTTTGTCCGTTCTGAAGCTTTTTTACCTATCCCCTCAAAAGGGGCTGTTTAAAAACGCGGTTTTTAAACAGCCCCAATTTTTTATTTTCAGATCACTTTTTGCATGCCACAAGAACTCTGACGGTGCCCGTTGAGTCAATGCCGCATTTTATTGCATATTTATCCTCGGCAAGCAAGCTTATTATGCGATCAAGAGACACCTTGCTTATAACATCTCCGAGCTTGGTATCACTTGTATCCTCGTTTTTGCTGACCTTAAAAAGCTTCTGTTCAAGCACATAGCATTCTACGGAATCCCAGAGCTTTGCGGAATTTCCGGGATATTTTACGGTCTTTGCATCAATGGCAGTAACTGTTTTTTCCGTAAGAGGTGTTATCTTCTGCGCTTCTCCGAGATTGTTGTATTTTACACCGACCATACCAATGGGTGCTGTTACATAATCGCTTATACTGCTGTTTTTCGCAGATGTAAGGAAATTATATGAACCCTTGAAGTTCATTATAACACCATAGCTGTGCATATCTCCCGTGGCATCTTTAAGAACAAGATAATCAATATTTCCGTCGCCGTCAAAATTGTAGTATGCCACATTATCTTTGGTAAGCGTTATTTCGGAAAGTCTTGCGGCATATGTGCGGATATAATTTGCGCCAAAATAATCTATCAGCACCGCATCGGGAGAAATTTTACCTGCCTTTATGGCGGATTTGAGTTCCGAAATATCTCTGTATTCAGAAGAAAGCTTTTTGACCGTGGGATTTCCGTTATAATATGTTACGGAAACGAGGGTGTTTTTGGGGAAATTCTTATTATCGGCTTTTATACTGTGCGTCTTTCCGTCAAAAGACTGAACACTCAGGAAATAATCCTCTGCCGCCATACCATTCTTATCGGTATATTCCTTTTTGGCAATATCTGTTGTCACACCGATAAAATTCGCCGAATAAAGGTCCGGTGCTATGGCTGATACAACTCCCTTTGAACCCAGAAGAAGAGTTACGGAGTCCCCCTCTGAAAATTCGCCCTTTCCTGCAAACATAATAGATGCGCGTGAGGTTTCAATGGCATATTCCGCTCCCGCAACCTTTACGGATGTGGGCGCCATGGTGTTGGGAAGAATATCCTCAAGCACACCCGTTACTCTGTCGGAAACGATCCATACAGCTTTGAATGCGGGAGAATAGTATATAACATCATAATCGGTTATTACCCCGGCATCCACAAGGTTTCCGTCAAGATAGTATGCGGCACTTTCAGCATCAAAGCCGAGCTTGTTCTTCCAGCCATCCCCCTGTACTATTTCGGGACCCTTTAGCGTCTGCGCCACAAGAGTTTCGTAGGTAAGTCCCATATCTTCGTATATTTCGGTATCGTAAACATCGGCAAGCTCTGCATATTCAAGCTTTCCGTCTTTGCCCGTATATACAGTAATAAAATCGTTTTCGGCAAGCACCTTTTTGTTTTCAAAAAGCTTCTTTGCATTTTCGCCCAACTGGTATACGGTACCGCCCACAGTAACACTCTGCGGATCGTCGACTGACGGGGATACAGCACCTAACACACCGCTTGCGTCGGTAACGTAAAAATACACCAGCGAAAGCTCGGGGCAACTGTACACGAGTCCCTTTTCGGTTATGAGGGAAATGTCGGATTCCGCTCCGTTTTTATATACCTTTTCCGGAATATAACCGAGGGATTCCGCAGATGTCACAACAAAAGGCTCCTGCATTTTATATGCCTCCACAACTTCGCCCTTTTCTCCGAGCAATATTGCGGCATATGTGTCTTCTTCAAACTCTCCCGCCATAAGCTTTCCGCTGTAATCCTTTTTGGGCACGGGCTTATATGTCACTCCGGAAAGGGTGATCCCGGAAAGAGTTGCATTTGTGTATGTAAGCTTTTCTATAACTCCGAATTCTATATCATCATATACCCACGCAGAAAGGAAATCGGGAGAAGTATATACAACATTGAATTTTTCCACAGAAGACGCAGAAATAACTTTTCCGTCTTTGTAGACAGTATATTTTTCATTTATGCCCGCATCGTTCTGCCACGAAGAAAGGTCGGTCACAATAAATGGGCCTTTTTTATCTTCCTGTATCAGAGCATCATAGTCAATGTTTCCAAATGCATCCGCCGCATGACCAAGAGTTGTGCAGTAAGCATTTCCTGACTTTGTGTAAGTGCAGAGCATATTGTATATAAGGTACATACAGTCAAGGCGTGAAAGTTCTTCTCCACGCACGGCACCTATCTCGGAATCAAGGTTCAGCGACGAGTATTTTGCCAGCTGACCGTCGGGATAAAATCCGATAAAATCACCATCGGTATACCCCAAAAGCTTCAGCACTATGGTAACGGCTTCTTCAAGTTTTACATTTCCAAAGGGTTTGAAAGAGCCGTCAAGATAACCTTTTATCCAACCGGCATTTACCGCTGTGCGGATATATCCCGCTGCCCAATGCTCGGGAGACACATCGGGGAATGTGGAAAATGCGACCTTGACATTGGCATCATCCTTATACGTAGATGCCGCAACTGCCATTTTAACAAATTCCGCACGGGTGACCTTACTTTCAAGGTTGAGGTTTCCGTTCTGATCTCCGCGCATGATATCAAGGGCGCGCACTATATCAATTACCCGCTCTTTTGAGAGTCCCGCAAAGTTTTCCACGGCAAACACGGGACATACTGAACCAAAAGCAGTAAGCAGCGCAAGAAATACGCTGATTATTTTTTTCATATTACTATTCCTTTCTTGTAAGGTATCAATCGTGGTGCAAAGCATCTATGGGGTTAAGCTCGGACGCCTTTTTTGCGGGAAGATAACCGAACAAAACACCGATCCCCACCGAGATTCCCACTGACAGAACAATGGAGCTAAGCGACGGAACAGCCGGCATATTCATCAGCTTTCCCGCTATCCGTGCTCCGAATACTCCAAGTAGAATTCCAAACACTCCACCAATAAGGCTTGTTGTCATAGCTTCTATCACAAACTGGGATTTTATATCGCGACGTTTTGCCCCAAGTGCCTTTCTTATACCTATCTCACGGGTACGCTCCGTTACCGAGACCAGCATTATATTCATAATACCGATACCGCCGACAAGAAGTGATATGGCGGCTATGGCGGCAATGACGGTAACAAGGGTATCCATTATTTCCGTGACGGTATCAAGGATCTCCGCAAGAGCAATAACGGCATAAGCATCTTCATCACCGTAATTTTCGTAAAGGCGGTTGGACATACGCTGTTTAGCCGCATTTACGGTTTCATCGCTCACGGATATAAGGGTATATGAATTTATGTTGCCCATGCGTGAAAGGCGCGCTGCCACTGTATAGGGAATAACCGCAAAATTATCGGACCCATCCTCGTCGGAGGCATCGGTTATTTCCTCTGCCACACCTATTATGGTATAAACATCACCGTTTATCTTTAAGGTGCTGCCCACGGCATTTCCGTTATATACCTCGGGACTGTCGAAATATGCTCCGACAAAGCACACCTTGTTGCGGGCATAAATATCCATATAGGAAATGAACCTGCCACGGGCGGTCTCATACGTTTTGACCGTCAGCCAATCCTCGCCCACACCTGTGATTGATGTGGAAAGATTTTCGTTCCATCTTTCCGGGCGCACCGTTGCCGAAACATTTACTGTGGGAGTGACCGCCTTTATAACATCGGAATTTTCTTCCGCAAACTCATACATTTCATCATCTGTAAAGGTACGGTTTGAACCGCGCCCCATAAGGGTCACGCTTACCGTGCGGGTACCCATACTTTCGAAGGTGTCGCTTATTTCGGTCGTCACACCGTTGCCGAGGCTCATAATAAGAATTACCGAGCCCACACCGATGATGATGCCTAACATTGTGAGGAAAGCGCGCATTTTGTTATTGAGAAGGCTTTTTATTGCAAGAATAAAAGACTGACCTATTCCCATTATGCATCACCTCCCGCTTCGTTTTTCTGCAATTCTATCGGTATATCGGGATTCACAAGAGCTTCGGGCACATTCGACGGTCCGTCATAAACCACTTTGCCGTCCTGAAGGCGGATTATTCTCTGTGCCTTCACGGCTATGGAATTATCGTGGGTAATAAGTACTATGGTGTTGCCCTCTGAATGAAGCTGCTGCAGAAATTCCAGCACCTCACGTCCTGTGCGGGAGTCGAGAGCTCCCGTGGGTTCATCGGCAAGAATGACCGATGGGTTTCCCGCAAGAGCGCGCGCAATGGAAACACGCTGCTGCTGACCGCCCGAAAGCTGTGACGGGAGGTTCTTTGCTTTTTCCGTAAGTCCCACGCGCTCAAGCGACTTTAACGCCGCCTCGCGTCTTTTTCTTTTGGGAACCCCTGCATATAAAAGGGGCAGTTCCACGTTTTCGAGCACCGTAAGCTTTGGTATGAGATTATATTGCTGAAAAATAAATCCCAGCATTTTGTTTCGGATATCTGCAAGCTTATTATCGTTTAATGTGCTCACGTCCACACCATCAAGGTAATATTCGCCCGATGTGGGAACATCCAATGCCCCGATTATATTCATGCAGGTGGATTTTCCCGAGCCCGACTGACCGACTATCGCAACAAACTCTCCGCGCTTTACGGAAAAGGATATGCCATCTGCGGCACGCACCTCGGTGTCGCCCATCTCATATATTTTATATATATTATCGAATACTATAAGGTCATCGCCGTGCTGTATGCTGTTTTGATTCTTTGCCATATCAGCTCCTGTTTATCTGCCCATGCCCGTGGGGCGCTGACTTCCGCTCATTCCGCTCATTCCGCTTCCCATACCGCCCATTCCGGAGGGACGCTGACCGCCGCTCATTCCCATACCGCCCATGTTACCTCCCATGGACGCCATGCCGATCATTGAAGAAAAAGCATCTTTTGACACATTGATTATTTCCGAAACCACTACATCGCCCTCGTTAAGACCGGAGATGATCTCAACGTACTCATCATTGCTTGCACCGATCTCAACTTCAACAAGTTCTGTTTCGGGCTTCTCGGTAACCGTCTGAGCTTTGCCGTTGTGAGAAACAGGTCCTGAGGGAGCCTTGTTATCTGCAGTTTCGGTTCCCTGTATGTTCTGCGGACTCTCGGTACTGTTTTGTTTTACCACTTCCACATGGTTTCCACGCTTCACGGCATCTACGGGAACGGCAAGCACATTCTCATGGTTTGAAACTACGATTTCCGCATTTATATTCATTCCGGGCAAGAGATATTCGTTACCGGGAATTTCAACGGTTACGGGATATACGGTGGTGCCTCCCGATGATGAACCCACTATGCTCTTTTTGGTAACAGTACCTTCGAAAGTCATATTGTCTATGGAATCGGAAGTGATATTTACCTTTTGTCCCACCTCTATCATACCAAGATCCAGTTCGTCTATACCAAGCTCGAAGGTGAGCTTTGACATATCGTATATAATGGCAAGATTTGTGGTGGAAGACATGGAGCTTGAACCGATGGTATCAAGATACTTGTAGTTCTTTTGCACGACCGTTCCCGAAATGGGTGCTTTCACCGTATAATCCTCAAGGCGTTCTTCCAGATCTTCAAGTGCCTTTATTTGATTATCATAAGCTTTTTTGAGTGATTTTGCCTGCTTATCAAGGTTTTCGGAGGATATTTTAAGAACGATATTGCCTTTTGAAATATTCTGACCTTCTTTTATGCTGATGCTTTCTATTTCTCCCGAAGCGTCGGAAATCACTGTATCTTCTTCGTTATACGAGAAAGTTCCCTCGCCCGAGCAATAATATGTATTGCCGTCGGTGCCTTTTGCGTTTGCATATGCCGTCATTCCGAAATATATCCCGCCAGGATTTTTAACGGAAATTTTTATATTTCGGGTAAGGGCACCCGTTGAATTTACGGAAGTGAGATTTGAAATTTCCGTAACTGTTCCGTCAACCACCTCATCGGTATCGCGGAAAGTAACAGCAGCGGGACTTCCGTTTACAAGTGCATCTGTGTTGGAGGCAAAAAACGGAACTTCGAGCACCATGGTGTCGTTATCCACGATATAGGCTATCTTTGTACCTGCGGAAACATTGTCGCCCTCTTCAACGTAAAGCTCGCGAACCGTTCCCGAAAAATCGGATATTACAGTAAGATCCTTGTAATCCTCCAATATATCGTTGTAATCATCAAGAGCATCCTGCACATCTTTGCGCTTTTCTGCTATATCATCCACCACATCCGAAGAATCCACAACATAAAGAACCTGATCCTCAAGCACCTCATCCATTTCTTCAAAATCAGCACTTAAGATATCGCCCGTTACGGTTGCGGTAATGTTATATGAATCATAGGGCTGCAAAGTACCCGTGCCCGTAAGGGTTGTGGCAATATCACGGCGCTGTACGGTATAAAGCTTATATCCGCCCGACAATTCGCTAATTTTATTCGAAACTACGGCTGAAAACACCTTTGCACGAAGCGACGGTATGAATATTACCGAAAGTACAAGTGCAATTATGATAAGAAAAATTATCAGAAATATTTTTCCCGCACTTATTCGCTTCTTCGCACCTTTGCGTTTCTTTTCCTTTTTCTGCTTTGTTCCGGCATTTTCCGCAGATATGTTTTTGTTTTGGCTGTCGCTCATGTTTACCTCCGTTTAACAAAGATTCAAGCCGAAAACTCAATTTCGGCTTGCAGGTACAAAAACCAATGGAATGCTACTGTATAATTATCCCATAGCAATGTGTTATGGAATTGTGTTTTAAGTGAAAACCATCTGTTTTTTTATAATATATATTTTTTCGTAATTGTTAATGCGGAATTTCTAAAAAATCAATTTTTGGCCATTGCAGGTGCTTCAGCGGTAGTATTTATAATAAATAACCACGGTGCGTCTGCGACATGCCGCTTTATCGTAAGCGGTAAGAACCGCACCCTCAAGATTGAGAAGCTCCCATGCCTGCAAATCGGCAATATCTGCACGGAATATTTCATCTATTCCGCTTGTTACGGCAAATTCCGTTTCACTCACAATATTGGAATGCCCCTCTCTGCCGATAACGTTTTCCACACCCTCCACACGCTCTGTCACATATTTTATATATCTGCCGTCGAGCTTTTGCGCCATTTCCATGCGGAAAGCGAAGCCGTTTTCGTCTTTTTTGTTGAAAGCGTTTTTGATCTTTTCTATTAAGCCCAAATCATTTTTCCTCGCATTTTGATATAAAATCCGCAACCATTAAAGCAAGCTTATTTTCGCCGTTTTCATTTTGCTCGCGCACATACTGGCAATGCTTGCCGTGCATTATCGTGTGGGTAACTTTTTCACCGTGACCGAAATTGCGCAGAACGGATAACATGAGCATGGTCTGCTCATAGCGGTTTTTAATGTCATTATCCGAAACCACAAAATGCATGGGCGGGTAAATATCTTCTCCGTTCACATGGTAAAGGGGCGCCGTTTCGTCCACTATTATTCTGTATTTATCGTAGCCCATGGAACTTAAAATGCTATAATGCTTTGTGGGCTGACCCGCATCGTGGAAATATCCTTTCACGGCATCTTCGCAGCAACGCTCGCGCAGATACTGCTTATCGAAGCACAGCATCATGGAAAGATATCCTCCCGCAGAGCTTCCGCCCACATAAATGCCGGTGGGGGTACAGTAATTGCAAATGTTTTCGGCAGTCCACTTCACACAGTCGGCAACATCGTTTATAAAATCGGGATACTGAGCCTCGGGCATGAGTCTGTAGTCGGCATTGACTACCGCAATGCCTTTAGCGGCAAGTGTCTTAGCCAAGGTGTCGTTAAGGTCCTTGCGGCATCCCGCCTCGAGTCCTCCGCCATGGAAATAAACAAAAACGGGGACATTCTCGGTGTTGTCGGGAAGATAAATGTCAAGCATTCTTTTTTCGTCCTGCGGATAGCCGGCATTGTAAGGAATGTTTTCGATAAGCTTCATGTTTTTTATTCCTTTCATAATTCATGTATCAAATATTTTAACGCTTGCACGTTCAATTATTTTACATTCAACGCAGATGCTCTTTTTTTCGGTCTGTTTGCCCGAAAGCACGTCAAACAGCATATCCACCGCACACTCCGCAAGCTCTTCAGTCGGCACACGAAGCGTGGTAAGCGGTGTATCCAAGAATCGGGATGCGGGAATGTCATTTATGCCCATGACAGAGATCTCATCGGGGATCCTCACTCCGCCCGATCTTAACGTATGCATGAGTCCGTAAGCCACCTCATCATATGCCGCAAGGAGTGCTGTGGGTCTTTTTTCTTTCGGCATTTCAAGTATTTTTACGGCAGCATTGTTGCCTATAACTTCAAATCTGCCTTCCTCGCAGAATATAAGCTTTTCATCATAACCGCCCGCTGTCTTTTCCATGTATTCGCAAAAAACTCTTTGCTTGCCCAATGTGAGCCTTTCGCCCACAAAACCTATTTTTCTGTGTCCTTTTGAATATAAATAATTTGCGGCATCGCCAACAACGCCTTCCAAATCGACAAAAACACAGTTTTCACCCTCCACCCTTGAAAGATAGATCATGGGAAAAGGTAGACTTCCGTGTTCTTTTGTGTTGTCTATACATATAGCTGCGGATATTTCGTTTTCATAAATACATCTGTCTATTATATTTTTGAGCTTTTCTTTATCGAATCCCGTAATAAACACAGATGCTCTGCCGCCACGTTCTTCTATAAGGCGGCACAGACTCGTTACGGTCTCTGAATAATGTATGCTTATTATTTCGGGGCATATGAGCGCAACTGTGGGGTGCGCGCTGCTGCGGTTATCGAGCTTTCGCTTTTTGGACTGCGAAAAATACCCCAGCTCCTCAGCCGCTCTGCGAACAAGCTCTTTTGTTTCATCGCTGATATCCTTTCCGTTTGAAAGGGCTTTTGATGCGGTGGAAACGGAAACTCCTGCCCGTTTCGCAACTTTTTCAAGGGTCACGCAAACTCACCTCGTTCCTCCCATATCAGAACTATTTTATCATAATATACGGCTTTATGCAAGAAAAATTCCGAAATTTCCCATATCATATTTCAGATAATATCGTCGTCGCCCTTCCGTATATTTCGCGGAGTCTTTCCCGTGAATTTATAAAGCACTCTTCTCATATACATCGGCGAAGAAAAACCCAGCTTTTCGCTGATATATTCCACGGTGTAGTCTGTATTTTTCAAAAGCTCCGCCGCGCGGATGCAACGTATTTTGTTTTTATATTCCACCGGTGAGCAAAATGTCTGCTTTTTAAACACATCATAAAATCCCGATTCGCTCATTCCGCAAAGAGATGCAAGAAACCGAACATCAAATTTTTCAGCATGGTTTTTTTCGATATATCTTACTGCGGGCATGACAGAATAAGTCGCACCCTGCCTTTTTTCTTTTGTGAGCTTCGGAACCGCCATGGAATAAAACGTATAAAACAAAGACATCGCCCCCATCGGGTCTTGCTCAGAGCGCTCATATATTTTGTCGCCCATTTCTCTTGCACCGGAAATATCGACCCTTTGCAAAGAGAATCGTGTATCATTTTCGCGTTCTGTCATGAAAATATGGGGCAGAGAATAAAAAACGGGGTGCGGTGAGCCGTGCCATTCCGAGCGGTACACCTGACCTTTGGGAATATAGACTACTTCGCCCTTGCCGATGACAAAATCATTATCCCCTGCCGTAAAGCGCGCAGTGCCGTTGATGATAATGCCGAAATAATTATACGGAGCACCGAGAGAAATATGATTCACCGTGCCGTCGGGCGGGGAGATCTTTGCAATATTAAAATAGGAAAGACAGTATTTATCAAAATCCATATGATTCCTCGTTTGGAGAATAGTAACCTTTTTATACAGTATAGCATATTTTTTTGCATCAGTCAATGCGTTATTATAAAATTAACATCAAACATCCGAAAGGAGAAAACATCATGGTCAGCAATTCAAAGACAATAGTATTCACCGCACCGGGCATTGCAGAATATATCGATACCCCCACAAACACCCCCGCAGACGATAATTACGTGCTGGTGCGCCACATTGTTACCACGGTAAGCTGCGGCACCGAGCGTGCAAATCTCATGAAGCATCCCAATGTTGCAGGCAAATATTACGTTGATATGGAGCACTATTTCCCGCGCAGCCTTGGTTACAGCGGTGCAGGTGTGGTTGAAGCTGTGGGCAAAAATGTAAAATCCGTAAAAGTTGGCGACAGAGTCACAACATCCTGGGGCATACACACTAAGTACAGATGGTTCCACGAGCACAACGTGCACAAAATCCCCGACGATGTTTCCTTTGAGCACGCAGCTCTCTGCCATATCGTTACCTTCCCCATGGCGGGAGTTCGCAAAACAAACCTTGAATTCGGCGAAAGCGCCATGACCGTGGGACTCGGAATCCTCGGCGTTATATCCGTTATGATAATGAAGCTTGCGGGAGCATACCCCGTAATAGGTGTGGACCCCAATCCCGCACGCCGGGAATTTGCAAAAAAATTCGGTGCGGACTTTGTTCTTGACCCGACAGAGGCAGATTTCCCCGAAAAAGTGCGCAAGATCACCGACGGCAGAATGGTGAATGCGGCAGTTGAAGTAACGGGAAGCGGCCCCGCCCTTGACAGACTTCTTGATGTTATGGCTGAATACGGCAGAGTATCGCTTCTCGGTTGCACGCGCGATTCGGATTTTTCCATAGATTATTACAAAAAAATACATGCTCCGGGCATTACTCTTGTGGGCGCCCACACCAATGCCCGCCCCAAGTGCGAATCCCACGAGGGCTGGTGGACGGAGCATGACGACATAACGGCAGCGCTTCGGCTTATCGATGCGGGAAGACTTGATTTTTCGGGATTTGTATGCGAAACGCACTCTCCGAGCGAAGCACCGCAGGTTTATGCCCGTCTTGCCGAAAACCGCGATTTCCCCGTTTGTGTCCAGTTTAACTGGGAAGAATAATCTGATATTTAAGGAGAAAAAACATGAGAAAACTCAGAGTTGTTCAGGTGGGCACAGAGCACGACCATGCATGCGGTCCGTATTTTACCGTAAAGCATATGCCCGAAAAATTTGAAATAATAGGTATAATCGAAGAAAAAGAAGATCCTGTTCATCAGTGCGGCAATTTTTTCAAGGAGCCTCCGGCAGATCTTCCTCCGTACATCACATGGGAAAAAGCTTTTGAAATGAAGCCCGATGCTTTTCTTATTGAAACCTGCGAGCTTGACCTTGTGGAAAATGCTATCCGTGCACTTGAGGCGGGATACCATGTTTATATCGACAAGCCCGGCAGTGCCGAAAGCGAAAGATTCCACTATATGTGCAATCTTGCAAAGGAAAAAGGCCTTGTGCTCTGCTTCGGATATATGTATCGCTACAACCCCTCCGTTCTCCATGCAAAGCAGCTTATGGACGAAGGCAAGCTTGGCGAAATTTTCAGCGTCGAAGCACAGATGAGCGTGCGCCACCAAAACACAAAACGTGCATGGCTCTCCCGATTTGAGGGCGGTATGACATATTTCCTCGGCTGCCACCTTATTGACCTTGTGGCAATGTTCTGCGGATTCCCGGAAGAAGTTATTCCCATGAACTGCAACACCGGCGTGGACGGAAATGACAGCGTTGACTTTGGCTTCTGCGCATACAAATACAAAAACGGCTATTCATTTATAAAAAGCTGTGCTACGGAAATAAACGGCTATGAGCGCAGACAGCTCGTTATTTGCGGAAGTCTCGGCACTATCGAGATAACCCCCTTTGAAAGAAACCTTGAGGGTGGATACATCAATTCCGAGTACCGCGAAACGCTCAACAACGATGTTCCGTGGAATGACAACAGCACAACAGTGGTTTCTGATCCTTATTTCCGCTACGATAAAATGTTTGAAAGCTTTTATAACTACGTTTGCGGAACCGAGAAGAACCCTTATACATACGATTACGAAGCAAAGCTGCACGACCTTATTCTTGCTTCTTGCAAATAAGCTCTGTTATATAATCAGCAAAGCGGGAGGCTATCAGCCTCCCGCCTTTTTATAATGATTTTTTTATTCTTGTGCTCCGAGTGTTCTGTAATCGGCAATCACAGTACCCGGATAATAGAGCGAAAGTATGTAGTTGCAGTCATGCCCCTGTTCGGCAAGAGTCATGGCACCGTACTGGCTGAGTCCCACACCGTGACCGTAACCCACACCCGAAATAGTAAACACCTTTTCGCCCGCAGAATAAACGGGTTTGAAGCCGTCTGCCGTAAGCACCTCAAGGCCTCCCATGGGAGCGCTTAAGGTTTTGGGGCCGTCTGCCGTAATAACATACATATTAGCCGTATCAAGAATATATTCCTCGTTATCGGAAGCATAAACAGGACAACATGTCGTTATGTTAAAGCAGGCACTCTTGCAATACTGATACAACAGATTTCGGACCTGAGTCGATTTTTCCACAACGATCTCATTGCCTTTTGAATCGGAAACAGTTATTTTATATACGTAATCAGAGCCTTCTCTTTTTTCACACACAATATTTTCCACACCTCCCTGAAGGATGCCTTCATACGCAGGCTTGGAATTTATGTATTCCGCAAGCGCGGACGCACTTACTGTGTAGCTCCATCTGCCGTTGCGATAATTTTCGGTATCGTCAAACCCCGTATCAACTCCGCAAAGGTAAGGATACTTTTGGGGATCGCTTCCCCAGGCACCGCCCGCACTTTCTGTTGACTGACCGCTGGAGGAATGATAAGTGGTAAGGGCAGGCTCTCCGTTATATGCCACCACGAGCCCCCGCGTTTCGTCCACTGCGGCATTTGTTGCGGGAACTGCCGTGGCAATGCCTTTATATGCCTGACAATGCTGTGTGGCACAGATATCAAATCCGTCGGAGCCATGCTTGGTTCCGTTGTGGAGAGTAAAGCTTCTTGCCACAATAGCCTGAGTCTTAAGAGCCTCCATGGGCCAGGAGGTATATACCTCCGACACCACAACGCCCTTTACGTAATCCTCAAGATCGGCAATATTTACCACCTTAAGAGCACCCGCAACAAAGGTTATTTCGATAATTCCCGTGTAAAGGTTCTCCGCAACACCTATATTTCCGCCGCCTGAAGCACGGATAAATGTGGGTACCGAGTCTGCCAGGGTGCACACGGGGTTCCATTCGGGGGTGGTAATGCCCGCTCCGCCCTCATATACCGACGCCACAACTGCGGGGTATGATGCAAAAACTGCTGTGGGTACAAATCCGGAAGCTGCATCATATGTGCCTATTTCAAAGCCGGTATCCGAGGTCATGGCAAGGGAGGACACGGCGGAATCTCCGTAAAAGAGCCCCACGCGCAAAAACGTTGAACCGTTCACCGTTTCGATCTTGGCATCCACAAGGGTGGGGAGTATTGCAGCTATTGTTGAAAGCACAAACAGAACAGCAAGAATAACCGCCATCACTTTGGTTACGGTCTTTTTTCGTTTGGATGTTGAAATAAACTTCATAACGTTACTCCACCGCATAATCTCCGCGGGCAAGGACATATGCCTTTTCCGAAGTTATTCGGATACCTCTGCCGTCATTACGCGGAATGATGAGCACGTGATTTATGCCCACTTCCTCACCGTTAAGGATCTCCTTTGCTTCCGAAACATCCGAAAGACCGTTTTCCGGGATATCGGAAACCACAACGGCGGAAGAACCGGGGCGCACGATAAGCTCCACGGTGCCGAAAGTAGACTTGAGAAGCTGATCCTTCGAAAGTTCCACCACGGTATAACCAACATATACCGATTCTTCTTCGGCAGGAGCGCCGTTAAGCTCCATTTTGATCTCCTCTTTAAGTAAGGGGGCAAAAACCTCTTTAAGATAGCTTAAAGTGATAAGCGGATCGTTTTCCGAAAGATATTCCGCAGCAAGAACCCCCACGGGGCAACATACCGCAAGCGTGCAAAGGCACACGCATAATATCCTGCGCGGACTTGCGAAAATCTTTTTTAAGAATTTTTTCATAGTTTTACTCCTTTTGATTTTGTGATGATATATATTTTAACTTATTATCAATAATAAACGGGGTTGAGCTCGCACTTTGTTATCTTTGAAAGCTTGTTGTTCACGGCAAAAATATCTCCGTTTTCGGTCACGATATCAAAATCCGAGTAGATATAAGGCGAAAGGAATCTTATGCCCGTGCCGTCAAAGGTATGATATCCGTCATTGACAAGGCTTACGGAAAATGGTGCAAAGTCCATGACATTTTCGGGGCACCACAGACATTTGAGATACAGCTCGTTGCCGTATTTCCCAATTATCTCAATAGAGCCGTATCCGCCGTACGACATTACGGAAAGAGTTCCGTCCGATGAAAGCTTCCACATTGTGCGGTTCTTCATGTAGTGCTTGAACACCGTCTGCTGATAGTCTACCGTATTGAAAAATATGTCGTTTCCGAGAGTATATACATTTTCAACGGTCTTTGATGTTCCGAGATAAATGAGTTTCCCGCCCGCTTCTATGTAGGTATGGGCAGTATTCGTACCCCAGGATGCTTCTTTTCCGTGATATGCGGTCCTCACATCCGCAACGATAACCGTAAGCGGAGCGCACGCGCCGACTGTATAAGCATTCACACTGTACTCAGCGTTCTCAATGCTTTCGGGCTTTGTGAAATTATCTGTCGCAGGCTCGATAAAAATGCCTTCAAGCTTATTTTCTTTGTAATAGACTTCACCGTTTTTCACAGTCACTTCTACTGCGGAATTTGCGGGTATCTGATCTTGTGACGGAGTGTAGTCTTCAAGAACGGAAAGCTCGCCGCTTGCGTGGTCAAGCTTGCTGTACCTCTTCACATAGCGGGACGTGAAAACACCGTCGCCAAGCGGAATCTCCTCGTCATAGCTCGTGTCGAGAACGGTAAAACCGGCGCCTTCTTCTTCAATATAAAACGCTCTTGCGTTGTTGTTTCCGGTATTTATTTCAAGAATGCCGTTTTCAAAGGTAAGCTGCCAGCCGAATTCATCCACAGCATAATCCCATGTCATAGGAAAATATGTGATATCCCTGAAATTTATAAGCGGATACTCCGCATTCTTGTTATCGGCTTTTTTGCCGTTTATGTAGATATTGTAAGTCGGTATAAGCGCAGTGTTATACTTTGTGTTTGCCACGGTTTCATAAACGGGAAGCTCACCGTCAGAGGGCTGATATGCCACCATAAATGCGCTGTGTTTAAGATATCCCGTAGTAAGGTCCATTGCATGACAGTAATCGTAGGTCATTGGAAAATACGTTATTCCCTTGTAGTTTAGAAAAGGATAGAGCGAATCGGCATAATAAACGGAAGAACCGTCAATAACTACCTGATAATCGGGAATAACCGCAGTAACACGGGAATCGTCCGCACATACAGGGGTTACGGCACAGCTTAATGCTGCAAGCGCTGATAAGCACACAGAAAGTATCTTTTTCATGGTTATTCTCCTTTGTTTTAATAATAGTTTTTTGCGAGTTTTATAAAAGCCTGCGGGATTGTATGAAACCCCATTTTCCTCATTATTATAACATATAATCATGAAAATTGCAAGTAGGGTGAAAAAAGCGGCAAAAACAGGCAGCAAAATTGCGGCTTCGGAGGGCATTTTTTCAAAAATCCGTTGACATAAAGTGTATATTGTGGTAGCATATATAATAGCAGTTTATGCAGACTTTTATATTAGATAAGGAGACAAAAAATGACCGCAAAAAGTATTTCGTCATTTATCAAAAGGGTTTTCTTTGGCACCGCGGCAATATATTTTATCACCTCGGTACTGATATTTATCACATTTTTCCATGTAAACGAGCTTGACCCCGCAAGAAGCGGCGCGGTAAATCTTCAGCTTTATTCCATGCTGTTTTCATTTATGTGCGCTTTTTTCACCTCTCTTGCAGGACTTATCCCACGCATAGGTGCCGCCCTGCGTGTCGTTATCAATTTCCTTTTGTGCTACTGCTCCATGTATGTTTCTTTCTTTGCCGTAACGGGACGCGGACGCGATTTCC
Organism: Clostridia bacterium; assembly: GCA_017549405.1. GTDB lineage: Bacteria > Bacillota > Clostridia > Oscillospirales > CAG-382 > UMGS1052. Next base: position 21,507 of record JAFYUY010000090.1, read on the forward strand.
GCTCCATATTTGCTCTGTCCACGGTTTTTCTCGTAATATATGCAATCATCTGCGCCCTTTGCGCCCTTGACAGAAAGATAACATCGGGCAAAAAAGAGGATAACTACGAAAGTATTTACACAGAAAATTCCGACAACAACTAAAAGGGGTACACCGTGGGAAACATAAAACTTGTTGCCACCTGTCTTTTCGGACTTGAAAAGCTTGTGGGCGAAGAAATAGACGCGCTGGGCTATACCCGACGCGAGACCATTGACGGAAGGGTCTATTTTGAAGGTCCGCCCGATGCAATTCCGCGTTCAAACATCTGGCTTCGTACGGCGGAGCGCGTGCTTATAGAAATGGCAAGCTTTGAAGCACGCACCTTTACAGAACTTTTTGATGGGGTAAAGAAGATCCCGTGGGAACGCTTTATCCGTGAAAAAGACGCATTCCCCGTAAAAGGTCATTCCATAAAAAGTGATCTGCACAGTATTCCCGACTGTCAGAAAATGGTAAAAAAAGCTGTTGTGGAACGCCTTAAGCAAAGCTATAACACCGAATGGTTTGAGGAAACGGGAGTTAAATTTCAGATCGAATTCTTTATTCTCAATAACCGTGCCGTCATAATGCTCGATACTACGGGTGTGCCGCTTCACAAACGCGGCTACCGTCCGGAATCAAACATCGCCCCGATACGTGAGACTCTTGCGGCAGGACTTGTGAAAATATCCCGTCCGAGAGAAGATGTGATCCTGTGGGATCCCTTCTGCGGTTCAGGCACCATTGCCATCGAAGCCGCACTTATGATGACAAACACGGCACCCGGACTTTTTCGCACCTTTGCTGCGGAAAAATATCCGTGGCTTCCCGCAAAGCTGTGGGAAAACGCCCGTGAGGAAGCAAAAAAAGCAAGAAATCTTAACACGGCTTTCCGTGCCATAGCCACAGACATTGACCCCGATACCGTTGAAATCGCACGTGACAACATAAGGCGCGCGGGAATGTGGGATTACATCAACTGCTTCACAAAGGATGCGCTCACCATCCGCCGCGATGACAAGCGCACCACCATTGTGTGCAATCCGCCTTACGGCGAACGTATGGACACGGTGCGGAGTGCTCAGGCACTTTACAAAAAAATGGGCAACGTATTCAAAAAGCTTTCTCCGTGGCAGATATACATCATTACCTCTGAGGAGGATTTCGAAAACCTTTATGGTGCCCGTGCCGACAAGGTCCGCCGTCTTTACAACGGCATGATACGCTGCAATTACTACCAGTATTTCAAGCGTACCGACAAATAACGGCATTTTTATCACTCGCTACAAGGGAGTGAAAAACAAAAATGTTAAAAGATTGTAAATATGCCGCCGCGGTTCTTGATTTTTCCAATCAGTTGGAATAAAATATCTATTGTAAATTAGCACTTGATGTTTTTGAGTGCTAACAAAGATCAAAAAATAAAATAAATCATACATTTTCAATCAGGAGGGTATCTAAAATGAAACTCAAGCCTTTAGCTGACAGAGTAGTTCTTAAAATGACAGAAGCCGAAGAAACCACAAAAAGCGGCATCATCCTTACCGGCGCCGCAAAGGAAAAGCCCAGCATTGCTGAAGTTATTGAAGTAGGCCCCGGCGGACTTGTGGACGGCAAAGAAGTTGTTATGACCGTAAAGGCCGGTGACAAAGTTATCACCAGCAAGTATTCCGGCACCGAAGTGAAGTGCGGCGGTGAAGAATACATCGTTGTTAAACAGTCCGACATTCTCGCAATCGTTGAAGAATAATTTATCATTACTACTGATCGGAGGTATATAGATCATGGCAAAGGATTTATCATACGGCATTGATGCCAGAAACGCTCTTATGAGGGGCGTAGACAAAGTTGCAGACACAGTAAAGATCACTCTCGGCCCCAAGGGCAGAAATGTGGTTCTTGACAAAAAATACGGTGCTCCCCTTATCACAAACGACGGTGTTACCATCGCCAAGGAAATAGAGCTTGAAGACGCTATGGAAAACATGGGCGCACAGCTCCTTAAGGAAGTTGCCACAAAGACAAATGACGCAGCAGGTGACGGTACCACAACCGCTACCCTTCTCGCTCAGGCTTTTGTAAGAGAAGGTATGAAGAATGTTACTGCAGGCGCAAACCCCATGGTTCTCAAAAAGGGTATCCAGATGGCGGTTGATGCAGCAGTTGAAAACCTCAAGGTGATCTCTAAGGTCGTAGACGGCTCCAAGGACATTGCAAGAGTAGGTACTGTTTCTTCCGCAGATGAGATCATCGGTAAGCTCATTGCAGACGCAATGGAAAAGGTTACCGCTGACGGCGTTATCACAGTTGAAGAATCCAAGTCTTCCGAAACCTTCTGCGAGATCGTTGAAGGTATGCAGTTCGACCGCGGATACATCTCTCCCTACATGGTAACAGACACCGACAAGATGGAAGCTGTTATCGATGATCCTTATGTGCTCATCACCGACAAGAAGATCTCCAACATCCAGGAGCTTCTCCCCCTTCTCGAACAGATAATCCAGGCAAGCAAGAAGCTTGTTATCATTGCGGAAGATGTTGAAGGCGAAGCGCTTTCCACCCTTCTCGTAAATAAGCTCCGCGGAACATTCACCTGCGTTGCAGTCAAGGCTCCCGGCTTTGGTGACAGACGCAAGGAAATGCTCACAGACATTGCAACCCTCACAGGCGGTGAAGTTATCTCCGCAGATCTCGGTCTTGAGCTTAAGGACACAACCGTTGCTCAGCTCGGACGTGCACGCCAGATCAAGGTTACAAAGGAAAACACCATCATCGTTGACGGTGCAGGCGACAGCGAAGCTATAAAGGGCAGAGTTGCTCAGATAAAGACAGCTATCGAAACTACCACATCCGATTTCGACAGAGAAAAGCTCCAGGAAAGACTTGCAAAGCTTGCAGGCGGTGTGGCTGTTATCAAGGTTGGCGCTGCAACCGAAACCGAAATGAAGGAAAAGAAGCTCCGCATCGAAGACGCTCTCAACGCAACCAAGGCTGCTGTTGAAGAAGGTATCGTTGCAGGCGGCGGAACAGCTTTCGTTAACTGCATCCCCGCAGTTGCTGCTCTTCTTGAAAAGACCGACGGTGACGAAAAGACAGGTGTTAAGATAGTTCTCCGTGCACTCGAAGAACCCATCCGTCAGATCGCTGCAAATGCAGGTCTTGATGGTTCCGTAATTCTCGATAAGATCATTTCTTCCGGCAAGATCGGCTACGGATTTGATGCATACAACGAAAAGTATGTTGACATGATCGAAGTTGGAATAGTTGACCCCAAAAAGGTTTCCCGCTCCGCACTTCAGAATGCCGCATCCGTTGCATCCATGATACTCACAACAGAAGCTCTCGTTGCCGACAAGCCCGAGCCTCCCGCACCCGCGGCAGCTCCCAATCCCGGCATGGGCGGAATGTATTAATAATATTCGTGCTTAAACTGAGAGCACCGCAAGAAATTGCGGTGCTCTTTTACTTTAAGAAAAAATTAATTATTTGAAGATCAGGAACTATTGTGTTTTTTATCCGTCTGATATATAATAAGGCAGGAGGTGTTAAAAAATGAAAAAACTCACATTTGTTGTCTTTTTTCTTTGTGCCGCTATGCTTTACTCATGCGGAAACGGTGCACCGGTATTTTATATTGACGGTGAGCTTCCCGAGATCGGTGAATATTCGGGCAAAAACTCTGCCGGGAGGTTTTACGATTCCTACACTCCCGTTTTTTTGCCGTCGGATGACTACGGCACGGTCATTCCTTTTATAGGCAGCAACAAGATCTTCCGTCCGTCATCGGAATTTGAATACGGATTTTCGGGACAGTTCCGTAAAATGGGATTTTGCACCCCCGATGGCAGGATAGTTATGGATGCATCGGGTGCATATTCCGACATTTCACACCATGTTTCCGCCGACGGATTTGAATATTACACCCTTTATTCTCCCCCTCAGAACGCAGAAAGATTTAATGGAAAAACCACCGTGATTTCTGCCGACGGCAGTATTATTACGGAATTGCCCGAAGGTGCAGTGATGTGCTGTGTGGGCGAGGGTAAGATAGTTTCTGTAAGCTGGGACTATCCAAACCCCGGTGTCTGGTGTCATTCGTACGACGGAAAGCTTCTTTTCTCCTTTGGCGAAAGCTATGGAGCAACGGGAGTATTTTCCCACGGTATGCTTGCGGTATCAAACTATAAAGACGGAACGGACCGCTCGTGGTTTGTGAACGAAAAAGGCGAAAAAGTGCTCGGCGACTATGAATACTGTTCGGGATTCACGGAAGAAGGCATTGCCGTGGTGCGTGAGATCGGAGGGAAGTACTGCCTTATAAACACTTCGGGTGATAAATTGACCGATGAGTACGAAAACCTTTACATAACACAGGGAAATTACTACTGCGCCCAAGGTGAAGATTTTTCTCAGGTACTTTCTCCAGTGGGAGAAGTGGTATGCACCATACCGTCAGGCAGATATTTTGATTTTGCCGTTCTCGAGGACGGGAAAACCGTCTATAACGATTATTCCTATAAGAGATGCACGGACGGCAGCGAGATAGTCTGCAAGGAAAACGGATACCCCGCACAAAACATCGTTGGCAACAAATACTTTGTTTGCAAAGAAGAGAAAGCCGGGGAAAAATACCCCGGAGAAAATGCCGGAGCTGCCGACAAAACCGGCTATCTTGTGGATTATGACGGCAATCTTATTGCCACCCTCGAAGACTTTGACTATGCCTGCGCTTTAACATCGGACGGCTTACTTGTTTATTCAAGCTTCGGGAATTACGAAAACAACGATTTTAAGCTTACAGGCTACGACATCAACAAAAAAGAGCAGACATTTTGCTATAACACCTCGGGATATGCGTATTTTCTTGACGAAGAAGAAAGATATCTTTATGTATCTTTGTCCGACCATGCCTCGGGTCAGACCGAGTACGCAAAGCTTTACGATGCGGAAAAGGGGCGGTTTGTTCTTTCTGACATCAGAAACCTGCAGTTTTATAAGGTTCACGGCAAAGAATACTTTGCCGTAGCAACGGATGCCCTTTGCACACTTTACAACGAAAATTTTGAAAAAATATATCAGACATTAAACGAATAAATATTTTATTTAAGAAAGGAAGAAGGCCATGAAAAAAACAGTTGCGGCAGCTCTTACGCTTACAACAGTATGCGCGTGTCTTGCAGGATGTGCGCCAAAATCCACATTTACTTTTACCGAAGACAATTACCCAAAAATGGGAGGAAGCCTTGCAAATCTTCCGTTGGGCGAGGCAGTAACGGCTACGGTTTTGAATATTGACCGTGAAAAGGCTTCTTCCATGATAAAATTCGAAGGCTCCACCACCGACAATTACATAGCTCTTGCGGACGGAGAGTTTGACATTCTGCTTGCCTATGAAATGTCCGAGGAAGCAAAGGAGTATTGCAGTGAAAAGAGCACCGAGCTTGAAATGACCGCCATAGGTGCCGATGCGCTGGTCTTTATATGCAGCCTTGAAAACGAGGTGGAAAATCTCACATCGGAAAATATTGAAAAAATATACACGGGTGAAGTAACAAACTGGAGCGAAGTCGGTGGTTCGGATCACCCCATCATCGCATATCAGCGCAACAAGGACAGCGGAAGCCAGACTCTTTTTGATAAGCTCTTAAACCTTGGCGACAGACTCACCGATGCCCCGCAAGAAACCCGCATAGACTCAATGATAGGTCTGCTTGAGGCGGTGGCGGATTATGAAAATTCAGAGGATGCTTTGGGCTACACGGTATATTATTACCTCACCAACATGGAAGAAGAAAAACTTGGCACAAGCAAAATTCTCGCAGTTGACGGAATTTCTCCCACAAATGACACCATTGCAGACGGAAGCTACCCTTATACCAACGATTTTTATGTGGTTATAAGAAAGGACGCAGCGCCCGACTCACCCGAGAGAATTCTTTATAACTGGATAATATCGGAACAGGGCAAAGAACTTGCAGAAAAAGAAAATTACGTTGTGAAGCGCTGAGTTCAGCAAAAAACGGAGTTAATATCCTCCCCCTTTTCAGCTTGTTGCAAAAACCCTGACGAAAAGTTTCTGATAAAACTTTTTTCAAAAAGTTTTCCGGGACAAGGTTGGGAAGCCCTTGTCGCTGTCATCATGACAGCGAAATACTTTTTGCGTCCGCAAAGCGCAGAAGGAGTGAATTTCACAAAGTGCAAGAGAGGAACCCTCGCCGGGGGTTCCTCTTATTTTAGACTTTATCGGCAGCTCGGAGTGATATTTCCCTTTCGGGAAGTGATATTGAAATCATAAAATTTCAGTGATATTTTATTCACCGCAAACCGCCAAAGGCAATATCACTTGAACAAAGTTCAAATATCGCTGATAATCAATATCACTCGCCGTAAGGCGAATAAAACTGCCCAAGTGTCCTTAAGAACACTTGGGCAAGTCCCTGCGGTGATCTTATCTTAATAGGGATTCACATACGTGTTCCCTTATATTTTCCGGGTGTCACACCCGTATGAGCCTTGAAAGAACGTATAAAGTGATAAACATTGGTATAACCCGTCATTTCGGCGGCATCGTGCACAGAAACATCCCCGTGCTCCAAAAGCATCTTGGCGTGTTCCATGCGCACGGCGCAAAGGTCGTTTTTGGGAGATATGCCGAAAAGGCTCTTATAAACGGCAAAAAAACGTGACGGTGAAAGATGCACAAGCTTTGCCATTGATTCTATATCCCACGGTGCACAGTAATCCATGTGAATAAGCGTTCTTGCCTCCACAAAAGCTGCGTGAAGCTTTGTTGGCACGGTCTCGGGTGCATCCTTTTTGCACGAGCGCGATATTTTTGCAGCAAGCTCACATATCTTAAGCTCGCACAGTTCTTTGGAGAATTCTCCGCCGTTCATGTGCTCAAGCTCCACAGAACGCAAAATATCCGTTACAAAATCGCTGTCGGCAGGAGTATATACCGTGAGTGGCAAAAGACCATATTTTTCCACAATCTTTCCAAACCCACGTGAAAAATGTGCCCAATCGTGCAAAAGACCGCCCTTTACCGCGCTTATGCACTGATATGAGCCGGGTGGAAAAAATATGCAGCTTCCTGCGGGAAGCAGAGTTTTATTTCCGTCGAGAAACACATACATTTCTGTTATTATATGGATAAAAATATATTCGTTTCCAATATCTTTTCGTTCCAGAAAAAAGCTTTCTTTTTCGGGCCACAGAGTTTTTATGTTAAGAACCTTCAAAAACATCCCACCTTTTTTCTATATATTACACCAAATAATAGAAAATGTCAATTATGCAATAGCTTTTGTCATTTACATCTCGGCTGTTTTGCGCTAAAATGATGAAAAATAAATATTTTTTAAAGGAGATTATGTAATATGGCAGTTCAGATACCGCGCAATGAATATCCCCGCCCTCAGCTTGTCCGCGAAAACTGGATAAATCTAAACGGAGAATGGCAGTTTGAGATCGACGATTCCTGCTCCGGCAAACAGCGCGAATACAACAAAAAGTCCTTTGACGGCAAGATAACAGTACCCTTCTGCCCCGAAAGCAAGCTTTCGGGAATTGGACACACCGATTTTATGAATTGCGTGTGGTACCGCAAAAACATTGAAATTCCCGCAGACTGGAGCGGAAAACGGGTAATTCTTCATTTCGGTGCGGTCGATTATAAAGCAACCGTATATGTAAACGGCAAATTTGCCACAGAACATTGCGGAGGATATACCCCCTTCTGTGCCGACATTACCGACCTTTTGCAGGAAAGCGGCAACTACATTACCCTTTGTGCAGAAGATTCTGTCAGAATCGGAAAGCAGCCCTCGGGCAAGCAAAGCCACAGATATGAATCTTTCGGTTGCTTTTATACCCGTACCACGGGCATCTGGCAGACTGTATGGATGGAATGCGCCGATGCCTGCCGTGTTGTGGGAACAAAATTCACATCCGATATCGACAGTTCAAAGCTCCTTGCAGAGATCCACGTTACCGACGAATGCGTAGGTGCAACTCTCAAAATCTCCACAAGCTTTGAAGGAAAAGCAACAGGATGTGCCGAAACAAAGATATTCTCTGCGCAGCCTTTCCTTTGCGTTGACCTTTCCGAGCTTCACCTTTGGGATGTGGGATGCGGAAACCTTTACGATGCCGAGATCATCATAGAAAAGGACGGCAAAGTGCTTGACAAGGTTCAGAGCTACTTCGGTATGCGCTCGGTTGCGCTTCACAAAAAGGCATTTATGATCAACGGCAGAAAAGTTTTCGGCAGATGGGTGCTCGACCAGGGATTTTATCCCGATGGCATCTACACCGCTCCCTCCGACGAAGCTCTGAAGAACGATATTATATATTCCATGCAGCTCGGATTTAACGGGGCAAGACTCCACGAAAAGGTATTTGAACCGCGCTTCCTCTACTGGGCAGACAAGCTCGGCTACCTCGTGTGGGGCGAGCACGCAAACTGGGGACTTGATGTGAGCGATGCGGGTGCTGTGGTAAACTTTTTACCCGAATGGCTCGAAGCGGTCGAGCGTGACTATTCCCACCCCTCCATCATCGGCTGGTGCCCCTTTAACGAAACATGGGATGCACCGAACGGTGCTCATCAGTGCAACGAAGTACTTTCCACCGTGTTCAAAGCCACAAAGGCTTATGACAAGACACGTCCCTGCATTGATGTTAGCGGAAACTATCACGTTATCACCGACATTTTTGACGTGCATGATTATGAGCAGGACCCCGAAAAGTTTGTTACATATTATAAAGATGCCAAAAACCTGGTGGTTATGGATGCGATAAAACGCCGCGAGCCCAACCGCCAGATATACCGCGGAGAACCTCTTTTCATGAGCGAATACGGCGGAATCCGCCTGAGCGAAGGTGAAGCCGGCTGGGGTTACGGAAACGCACCCAAGAATGTGGAAGAATTCATTGACCGTTATAAGAAGCTTACAGACATTCTGCTTGATAACGAATGCTTCCTCGGCTTCTGCTACACTCAGCTTTACGATGTGGAGCAGGAAGTGAACGGGCTTATGACCTATGAAAGAAAATTCAAGCTCGATCCCAAGATCTTCTATGATATAAACACCCGCAAGGCGGCAATAGAGGACTGAAACGGAGTTACTACGGCAAAAAACTCCGATGGTTCGTACGAACAAAGAAATTTTAAAAACAGATAAAAAGGTCAGCGTTATTAAAATCAATAATAAAACTGCGTAACAAAAGGCGGATTCCGTTTGGAATCCGCCTAACTATTTATATTGCCCTTTACTCTGTCTGCATATCAAGCTTGAATGTTATATCAAGCTCTCCTTCACCATCGCGGTACACAGTGATTGTAACCTCATCTCCGGGGTTGAATTTGGTTTTTTGAGAATTCAGTTCGTCCATTGTCTGCACTTTTTTGCCGTTGAACTTTACGATGATATCTCCGCGGCGAAGTCCCGCACCCGCTGCAGCACCATTTTTATTTATCTGTATAACGAGCACTCCGCGGGGGATCCCGTAATACTTTGCCTCGTCCTCGGTGATGTCGGAGCCCTGTATGCCAATGGAAGCCTTGCCTGTAACAAGTCCGTCGCTTCTGTCGGATACCTTGCCGTCGGTTATGAGCTGGTTCATTATCTTGATGGCACCGTTGATGGGTATTGCAAAACCGATGCCTTCATATTCTGCAGTAAGCTTCAACGTGTTGATGCCTATTACCTGACCGTAGCGGTTGATAAGGGGACCGCCGGAATTTCCGGGGTTTATGGTGGCGTTGGTCTGGATAAGATTCATAGTCTTTACCACTCTTCCGTAGCCGTCTGTTATATCTATCTTGCGGTTTACGGCAGAAATTATACCGTCGGTAAATGTGCCTGCAAGCTTTATCTGGGCAGGAGTGCCGATAGCAACCGCAAGATCTCCGACACGCAGATCATCGGAATTTCCGCGCTCCATGACCGGAAGACCCGTAGCTTCGATCTTCACAACAGCAATGTCGGTTATTGCATCCGCTCCGATAAGCTTTGCTTCATGCTCGGTGCCGTCGTTAAGGACAACAGTTATGGAAGTTGCACCATCTATAACGTGATTATTTGTGGCAATGTATCCGTCCTCGGAAAGAATAAATCCCGAACCAACCCCCTTTGTGGTGTATGTCATGCCAAAATAAGAGGGAACTGTGGCTTCAACCATTATACCCACAGCGCTGGGTGTGCATTTTTCGGCTATCTGATTGAGGGTAAGCGCTTTTTTGTCGCCCGCCACGCTAACGACTTCTTCCACTTCGTCATCGGTGTTTTCGCTCTGTGAGGGAATATCCATATGAAATACTTCCTCGGGAATTCCGTCATCGGAATCAAAGGCACCCAGCTTTTCGGCTATCATAAATCCGGTAAAAGCCATAAATGAAAGGGTAAATGCCGCGGCAATTATGAGCGCCCACACGCGCAAAGCTCCGGCTCGCTTTTTGGGTGGCTGTGCGGCATAATCGCAAGTATATGCGCCCGTGCCCTTTTCGGCATTGTAAATGAGTTCAGCCGCAGGCTCCTGCTCGGGATAAGAGCTCTTCATCTGATTCTTGCCCGGGTTTACAAAGAAATTCTGCTCGTCGCGGAATGAATATTCCTCGGGAGCATTTTTTCCGCAAGGTTCTGTTTCCGCAGTATCACGGTTTTGTTCTTCGATAGCTTTCATTACTTCGTCCATGTTTTCGGCATCTACCTCAAGGGACTTTGCGTCAGACGGATCTGCGCCCTGATGTTCATTATTTTCAAGACTGTTACGAAGCTCTTCTTCGAAAACATTATCTTCGTTGTTTCTTCTGTTTTCTTCCATAATATATACCTCCGTGTGTTTATAAAACGCAATGAGTTTGAGTTTTCTTCATGTTATGGCTTTATTATAAAGCTTTATTTTGTAAAATCCATGATATCTTTGTGATGATTTTGTGATTTTTTGAAATTTATCGTAAAATCAAAAAAAATCTCCGCATAACCCTTGACAAATCGCATTTTGGGTGGTATAATATTCGACATATTGATAAAGGGAGTATTACACATGTTAGCCTCAGCAGTTAATTTCGGTATAATTTGCATCGGCTTTATTATCGCTATTATTATTGCGCTTGCAGTCATTATAAGCAGCAATCAGTGTAGCGCTATTTGTCGTGCATAAAACCTGAAATTGCTATTGGGTGCTCCTTTAAAGTATCTAAGTAATTTTTAAGGCTTGCGGCATTTAGCTGCAAGCCTTTTGTTAATTTCGGAGGAAAGAAAATGCTTGATATCAGTATCACAAAAACAACTTCTCCCAAGGCAAAGCCTGCGGATGAAACAAAACTCGGTTTCGGAAAAATATTCACCGACCACATGTTTATCATGAACTATACCGAGGGAAAGGGCTGGCACGATGCCCGCATCGTACCCTATGCCCCCATCAGCCTTGAACCCTCCGCAATGGTATTCCATTACGGTCAGGAAATGTTTGAAGGTCTTAAGGCTTACCGCGGCAAGGACGGAAAATCCCGTCTGTTCCGCCCTGACATGAACGCAAAGAGAGCGAACGAATCCAACAAGCGCCTTTGCATTCCCGAAATTCCCGAAGAGGATTTCGTTCAGGCAATAAAAGCACTTGTTAAAGTTGACGAGGACTGGATCCCCTCGGCTGAAGGAACATCCCTTTACATTCGTCCCTTTGTTATTGCAACGGATGAGTTCCTCGGTGTTGCTCCTTCCAAAACCTATCTGTTCATTATAATTCTCGCTCCCAGCGGAGCATATTACGCATCCGGTCTTGCTCCCGTTGGTATCTGGATCGAGGACGAATATGTGCGCGCGGTAAAGGGCGGTATCGGCTATGCCAAGACCGGCGGAAACTACGCTGCAAGCCTTAAGGCTCAGGTAAAGGCTCACGACGACGGATATTCCCAGGTTCTGTGGCTTGACGGTGTTGAGAGAAAATACATCGAAGAAGTAGGTGCCATGAACATCTTCTTCAAAATAGACGGAAAGATCGTGACCCCCATGCTCAACGGCAGCATCCTTCCCGGCATCACCCGTAACTCTGTTATCCACCTTTGCAAGTCCTGGGGACTTGAAGTGGAAGAACGCCGCATTTCCGTGGATGAGCTTATTGAAGCCCAGAAGAGCGGAAAGCTTGAGGAATGCTTCGGTACAGGTACTGCAGCTGTTATCTCTCCCGTCGGCAAGCTCCGTTACAAGGATGATGTTATGACCATCGGTGACGGCGGCATCGGCAAGACAAGCCAGATGATATATGACACCGTAACGGGCATTCAGTGGGGTACCGCCGAAGACAAGTTCGGTTGGTCACTCGTTATTGAATAATGAAACGCATAACAATATTCGCAGGTCATTACGGAAGCGGAAAAACCAACGTTGCCGTAAACTATGCCCTTTCATTGGCGGACAGTGGACTTCGCGTTTCCCTTTCCGACCTTGACATCGTAAACCCGTATTTCCGCTCCAAAGACAGCGAAAAGATACTTTCCGATGCGGGCATACGCTTTATATCCTCGGAGTACGCAAACTCCAATGTGGACGTTCCCGCGCTGCCGCCCGAGGCATATGCCGTGACCGCAGATAAAGAAAGCTTTGCCGTGGTAGACGTTGGCGGAGATGACAGAGGTGCGCTTGCTCTTGGGCGTTATGTGCCTTCGATCATTGAAGAAAACAACTACGAAATGCTTTTTGTGGTAAACAAGTTCCGCCCGTTAACAAAAGATGCGGCGGGCGCACTTGAAGTAATGCGCGAGATAGAATATGCCGCAAAGCTTAACTTTACAGGCATAGTAAACAACTCCAATATCGGTGATGAGACAACGGTTCAGGATATTTTGTCATCGGTCTCTTATGCCGAGGAGATATCCCGCATTACAGGTCTTCCGGTGAAGATGACTTCCGTTCATTATTCGCTGGAAAAGGAGCTTTTGGGAAAGATACCCGATATTTTCCCCATAAAGCTTTATATACGTCAGACCTGGAAAGATAAATAATTCCAACCATCGTAAAAAACAGAAAGGACCATAAAACTATGGCAAAAGTCACATTCAAAGAGGACCTTTGCAAAGGCTGCGGTCTTTGCGTGGGTGCCTGCCCTAAAAAAATTGTAAAACTTAAAACAGAGATCAACGCAAAGGGTTATAACCCCGCTACCGTTGAAGACCAGTCTGCCTGCATCGGCTGCGCTTTCTGCGCCACCATGTGTCCCGACTGCGTAATTACTGTCGAAAAATAACAGGAGGAACATAAAAATGTCAGATAAAGTCCTGATGAAGGGCAACGAAGCCCTTGCAGAAGCTGCCATCATGGCAGGCTGCCGACACTATTTCGGCTACCCCATCACTCCTCAGACCGAGGTTGCGGCATACATGGCAAAAAGAATGCCCAAAATAGACGGTGTTTTTCTCCAGGCAGAAAGTGAGATTGCCGCAATAAACATGGTTATAGGCGTTGCCGCAACAGGCAAGCGTGTTATGACCTCCAGCTCTTCTCCCGGAATCTCCCTCAAGAGTGAAGGTGTTTCCTTCCTCGCGGGCTGTGATCTTCCCGCTCTTATTGTAAACGTTCAGCGCGGAGGCCCCGGTCTTGGCGGTATCCAGCCCTCCCAGGCGGATTATTTCCAGGCAACACGCGGCATGGGTCACGGAGATTTCCACCTTCTCGTTCTTGCACCCGCTTCCGTTCAGGAAATGGTAAACCTTGTGTTTAAGGGATTTGATCTTGCGGAAAAATACAGAATGCCCGCTATGATACTTTCCGACGGAACCATGGGTCAGATGATGGAGCCTGTAAGCCTTGATGCTCTTGAAGTAAACGAGCATGACAAATCATGGGCACTCACCGGCACAAAGTGCGAAAGAAAACCCAATATTGTAAACTCCCTTTGCCTTAAGGCTGAAGAACTTGAATATCTCAATGTGGAACGCTACAAGCGTTATAAGATGGTTGAAGAAAACGAAGTTATGTACGAAGAATACCGCATGGAAGATGCAGAGATCTGCATCGTGGCATTCGGTGTTGCGGCACGTGTTTCTCAGAATGCCATCGACAAAGCTCGTGAGCAGGGCATAAAAGTCGGCATGATTCGCCCCATCACCCTGTGGCCCTTCCCCAAGAAAGTTCTTCGTGAAGCGGCTGAAAAGGTTCGCGCATTTGTTTCCGTGGAACTTTCCATGGGTCAGATGATCGAAGATATTGAGCTTGCAACACGCTGCAAAAAACCCGTATTGCTTTGCTCCAGAGTTGGCGGCATGATCCCCTCCACCGAGGACGTTCTTGCCAAGATCAACGAAGCAAATTCCATTGGAGGTAACAACTGATGACAACGGTATTTTCAAAGCCCGAGGCTCTTACAGATGCACCGCTTCACTACTGCCCCGGCTGTACACACGGCATAATCCACAGACTTGTTGCCGAAGCCATTGACGAGCTCGGCGTGCGCGGCAGAACCATCGGTGTTGCATCTGTCGGATGTTCTGTTTTCACATACAACTACTTCAACTGCGACATGGTTCAGGCGGCTCACGGCCGTGCCCCCGCTGTTGCAACGGGCGTTAAGCGTTCGGACTCCAACAACATAGTATTTACTTATCAGGGCGACGGTGACCTTGCAGCCATCGGTACTGCCGAAACCGTTCATTCCGCAGCACGCGGTGAAAACATCACCGTCATTTTCGTAAACAACGCGATCTACGGTATGACAGGCGGTCAGATGGCTCCCACCACACTCCCCGGACAGGTAACACAGACCTCTCCCTACGGACGTGACGTAAACACCGTGGGATTCCCCGTTAAGGTCTGCGAAATGCTCTCAAAGGTTGACGGTGCAACATATCTTGAACGTGTTGCAGTAAATAACGTTAAAAATGTCCGTGCCGCAAAGGCAGCTATAAAGAAGGCTTTCCAGAACCAGATCGAAGGCAAGGGCTTCTCTCTTGTTGAAGTTCTTTCCACATGTCCCACAAACTGGGGTATGACTCCCGATAAGGCTCTTACCTGGCTTGAAGAAAACATGCTTCCTTATTATCCCCTTGGTGTTTATAAGGATAAATATGCGGAAAGCGAGGTAAAATAACATGACAAATCAGATCCTTTTTGCCGGTTTTGGCGGTCAGGGTATCCTTTTCTCCGGGAAATTCCTTGCTTATGAAGGTCTTCTTGCTGACAAGGAAGTAAGCTGGCTTCCCTCTTACGGCCCCGAAATGCGCGGAGGAACCGCAAACTGCAGCGTTATTATCAGCGATACAAAGATCGGTTCTCCCATTGTAACAGAACCCGATATGCTTATCGCCATGAATCTGCCCTCCCTTGACAAATACGAAAATGACACCGCAAAGGGCGGAAAAATATTTGTGGACAGCTCCCTTATATCCAAAAAAGTTGAGCGCAACGATGTTGAAGCTTATTACATTCCCGCAACATCCCTTGCATCGGAAAACGAGCTTCCCGGTCTTGCAAACATGATAATGCTGGGCTATGTTATCAAGAAAACAGGCATCATGCCCATAGAGAACATTGACCGTGCTCTTGCAAAAGTGGTTTCCGCAAGAAAGCAGAACCTTCTTGATGCAAACAAAAAAGCTCTGGAGCTTGGCTACAACTACGCCGAATAATTTTAGAATCCCGAACGGAGGAACTTTACGATGAATGATCAGCTTAAAGATATAGGCATGAGACTCGCATGCATCCGCGAAGACTGTGAAATATCCGACGCGGAGCTTGCCGAAAAGCTGGGTGTGGATCTTGAAACTTACCGCTCTTACGAAAAGGGTGAAATAGACTTTTCGTTCAGCTTTGTTTATAACGCCGCTGAAATACTCGGCGTGGATGTGCTTGACATTATCAGCGGCTCCTCTCCCACGCTTTCCACCTGCTGTATGGTTAAAAAAGGTCGCGGCTATTCTGTTAAGCGCGAAGAGGATTACGACTATAAGCACCTTGCTTATACCTTCAAAAACAAAAAATCCGAGCCTTTTCTTGTAACCATAACACCCGAGGAAAAGGCACCTGTACTCCACGGTCACGAAGGTCAGGAGTTCAACTACGTGCTTGAGGGAAAGATCACTTTCTACATTGGTGAGATATCCTATGAGCTTGAAGAGGGCGACAGCGTTTATTTTGATTCAAACGTCCCGCACGCCATAAAAACCACCGACAACAACCCCGCAAAATTTATCGCAGTGGTTGTTAAGAACTGAAAGAATCTACTTGAAAGCAGGTAAAGACCAATGGCAATATACGAAAAATTCGTGGGCGCCTCGCGTGATGACTTCTTGTCACTCAAGGACGCTCAGAAAAACTACAAGCTCACCTGGAACGAGGATTTTAACTTCGCTTATGACGTGATGGATGAGCTGGCGCGCACAAAACCCGATAAGCTTGCAATGCTTTGGGTATCAAAAGACGGTGAGGAAAAAAGATTTACTTTCCGAGATATGATGACCTATTCCAATAAAGTTGCAAACTATCTTCGCTACCTCGGTGTGAAAAAGGGCGACAGAGTGTTGCTTATTATGAAGCGTCATTATTATTTCTGGCACACAGTACTTGCTCTGCATAAAATAGGCGCAATAATGGTGCAGGGAACATTTATGCTTACTCCAAAAGAATACGTTTATCGCTGCAACAAGGCGGGGATAAAATATGCTATCTTCACGGGGGACGGTAACTGCACCGAGCAGTTTGACGAGCGTGCCGATGAATACGAGACCGTTGCAAGGAAAATGGTACTTGGCCATAAAAAGGCAGACGGATGGCTTGACTTTGAAGATGGCGTTGCCACTGCGAGCGACGAATGGGTGCGCCCCACCGGCAAAGATGCCATATACGCCAACGATACCTCGATATTGGGCTTTACATCGGGAACAAACGGATACCCCAAAATGGTATACCACGATTTCCGTTATCCTCTCGGTCACATCATGACGGGAGTTTTCTGGCACAGAGTGGTGGACGGCGGTCTGCACTTCACCATTTCCGATACAGGCTGGCTCAAATCGCTTTGGGGTAAGATGTATGGTCAGTGGTTTGGAGAATCCGCGGTATTGGTTTATGACTTTGACAAGTTTGACGGAGCAGACATACTCTCCAAGCTTGAAAAATACAAGGTCACCACATTCTGTGTGCCTCCTACGATGTACCGTTTGCTTTTGCAGAATGATGTGGCAAAATATGACCTTTCCTCACTTACGCATTGCTGTACTGCGGGCGAGGCACTGAGTCCCGAGATATTCAATAAATGGAAGGAAGCTACGGGACTTGAGCTTTACGAAGGCTTCGGTCAGACAGAGACAACCCTTTGCATTGCCACAATTTACCCCTGGACAAAGCCCGTACCCGGCGCAATGGGACTTCCCGTGCCCGGTTTTGACGTACATATTCTGGGCGAGGACGGCGAAAATGTGCCCCACGGTACTAACGGCGAAATTTGCATACGAACTCTGAGTGCCGACAGACACCCCTGCGGACTTATGCGCTCCTACAATGACAGTGCCGAGGATACCGACCGTGCCATATATCAGGGCTACTACCACACGGGTGACGTGGCGTACCGCGATGAATTCGGGCTCTACCGCTATGTGGGCAGAAACGACGACGTTATCAAATCCAGCGGTTACCGCATAAGCCCGTTTGAGATAGAAAGCGTTATGCTTGAGCACCCGGCTGTATTTGAAGTGGCTGTGACAGGTGTTCCCGACCCCGTGCGTGGCTTTGCCGTAAAGGCAACAGTTGCTCTTGCTGAAGGGTATGAGGGCAGCGACGAGCTTACAAAGGAACTTCAGACCTATGTAAAGAAGAATACCGCACCTTATAAATATCCCCGCGTTATCGAATACGTAAAGGCTCTGCCCAAGACATTCAACGGCAAGATCAGACGAGTTGAGATACGCAACAGCGACAAAGAAAAATATCAGAATAAGTAAACTTTTGGACTGCATCCGACGATGCAGTCCACTTTTTATACGATATCTGATATTTAAAGAAGTCTTACGGGTATAAAAATTCGGGGCTGCAGTAAATCTGCAGCCCTTTATCAATATAGCCTTTGTGGCGGGGTCGCCCACCCCGCGCACGCGCGGCAGGCGGCTCCTTATTCTTTTATAAAAGCTTTATGCGCACCCCGCGGGACGTGCTGGGCGGTCAGCCGAGGGTCACATCCCAACCTGCAAAGTATTTTGCAAGGCGGAGGAGGTCCTGGCGGTTTACGGTGCCGTCACCCGTTACATCGGATGCTGCCTCATCGTATTCCACATCCCAGCCTGCAAAAGCTTTTGCAAGGCGGAGAAGATCCTGACGGTTGAGGGTGCCGTCGCCCGTAGCATCACCGCAAATAAAGTCGCGCACGGTAACAGTTCCGTTTTGAGTGCCGAATGTAAGAGCAGCTTCCTCTATTGTGTATGACTCTAAGGGAATTATTTCTATATCATACTCACCCGCCTGACAGCCGTCTGCTATTTCAAATGTGAAGTAAGCTACTGTGCCGTTGCCGTTTCTGTTTTCGGTACCGCAAAGGGCGAAGAAGGTGTAGGGGTTTTTGTCAATATTTCCCGACATGATATCGCCTGCTTCAAAAACATCTCCCACGCTGCAGCCGGTAAGGGTCATTGCATCGGAATTGTATTTCACTCCAAACGAGAGCACCGCAATTCCGGGGTTGTTTTCGATCTTCACGGGAACAGTTACACTGTTGCCCGGTCTGCCCGATGCATTTTCGGCATGAATATTGAATGACACATCCTCAGAAGGCGCTGTGACGTTCACTGTGCAGGTTGCCGTCTTTCCGCCGTCCCCCGCGGTCGCAGTAATTGTCACAGTACCTGCTGCTTTTGCGGTAACAACACCGCTTGAAGAAACTGTGGCAACGGATGTGTTGCTCGAAGTCCATGTCACATTCTTGTTTGTGGCATCAGCGGGAAGCACTGTTGCGATGAGGGTTTCTGTATCTCCAGCTCTTAATGTTGTGCTTGTTTTATTTAGAGATACTGCAGACGGAGAAATGATTTGAACATCTTGACTCCAGTGAGCATAGATAGTATGATTTTCAGGTGTTTTAACAACTGTATCAGCTGTTATTCTCTCTCCACCATTTTGTCCTGTAAACCAACCTTTAAATGTGTAACCATTTTTTGTAGGTGTTGGGAGTTGATTATATGTAGAATCATACTTTACAGATTTTAAATCTTCTGTTACAATACCTCCGACTGAATCAAAATAAACAATGTAGGTATTTGCTTGCATACCAGAAACAAGAAGTGTATCTTGGGTTACAATAAATTTATCATTGGCAGAATAACTTTCATTGGTACTTAAATCAACCCAAGCAATAAAAGTATATCCCGTTTGTTTCGGTTTGTAATCACTGAGATTTATTATATCCCCCTTCTTTTTTGTTAACACAATCTCATCGATATCTTCGCCATTAGCGACCCAAATGTCAATTTGATATGTTTCTTGATTTTCTTCTTTCCAAACGGCATACAGAGTAACCGAACCATTATTTGTTGACGTAAGATTCTTTACAGATTGTTTGTCGGTATATACAGCACTTGTTGCTGAAGGATCAGTTGACCAACCAAGGAAAGTATATCCGCTCCGGGCAAAAGTGTTGGATGACAGTTCTTTTGCATTGTCATATGTGTGAGTAGAACTTAACACACTTCCACTTCCTCCATTAGCATTGTACTTGATTGTATATGTTATAGGTTTCCAAACGGCTGTCATTGTTACCGACGAATTGGTTCTGTATTCACTTGCCGGGTTGTATAACCACCCATCCGAGCCGCTCCAATAGAGAAACAAATATCCTTGTTTCATGGGAACAATGTCACTTAACAAAAGTTTTTCATCATAAATTTTGCTTTGTGACGCCGGTTTTCCTATACCGCCATTTGCATCATACGAAATAATATACTTTGGAGCTTCAGACCATATTGCATACAAGTAAATAACATCGCCCAATTTAGATGAAAGGTTTTTTACCACTTGTTCATCTATATACTCTGCACTTTGGGACTCTCTGTCTTTAGACCAGCCAAGAAAACAATATCCTACTTTTCTAAAAGTATTCTTTTGCAAATTTTTTTCCACATCATACATATGATTTGTACTGGTTGGTGTACCGCTTGTTGCACCATTTCCATCATAAACAATCTGATAACTTATAGCATGCCATACCGCATACAATGTTACTGTATCGCCGTTTACAGCCGTGAGATTTTTAACAGACTGGCTGTTTGTATATGTTGCACTTATTGCGTTCTTGTCATTTGACC
>JAFYUY010000091.1 GCA_017549405.1 Clostridia bacterium
ACTGGGTTCCCACAGCGCATCACAAAAATCCCGATGTCATGACGTATATCGAGAAGTTTATAAATACGGATCTTTCAAAAATGTATATTGCAAGCAGAAGCCCAAAACTTTTTTATCTGTGGGGTCACAGTTTTGAGTTTGACAGAGACGGTAACTGGAACCTGCTTTCGGATATATGCGAAAAGCTTTCGGGACATGACGATATCTGGTATGCCACAAATATTGAAATATATAACTACACAAAAGCGTATGACAGTCTTATATACAGTGCCGATGGTACAATGATATATAATCCGACGACCACTACTTTGTGGTTTGATACAGACGGCAAGCTTTACAGCGTAAAACCTGATGAAACAATAAAATTATTATAATGGAGGGCATTATGAACGATTCCACATATGAAGCAGAGAATACAGTCGAAAAGCTTGAAACCTATGAGTGGGATAATCCATGGATAGAGCAGGCAAACGACATACAGATACCCCGTGTGCTCTATATCGGAGATTCTATTTCCCGCGCCACACGCAGTCTTGCAACAGAGAGAAGCGGGAATACGATATTATTTGATAACTTTGCAACTTCAAAGGCGGTGGATAATCCGTTTTTTCCTGAATCTGTTGTGCTTTTTGCAAAACAGACACACCACAGAAACGCAGTGATATTCAACAACGGTCTTCACGGATGGCATCTTGACGACGAGAGTGAATACGCAAAGTATTATGAAGATATGATACAGTTCCTTTTAAAGGAGTTTTCCGATGTACCTGTTGCGGTGGTGCTTACAACGCATGTGGCAGATAGCGAGCGGGATAAGCGAGTTGTGGCAAGAAATAGCGTTGCAAAAGCAATTGCGGAAAAATATAGCTTGCCTGTAATAGATTTTTACAAAGTTTCTGTTGAAAATAAAGAGCTTTTATCCGCAGACGGAGTTCATTTTACTGATGACGGATGTAATATCCTTGCCGATTTTCTGCTTGAAGCACTAAAAGATATACTGAAATAAGGGAGTATCGATATGATAAACATTGGTAATGTTTTTATTCTTGGTGACAGTTATTCGACTTTTAAAGGATACATTCCCGACGGATATGCCGCATATTACTCCGAAAACCCGGTGGATGGCATGGATGTTGTCAAGGTCGAAGAAACTTGGTGGCACAGTCTTCTTTGTGCGACACAATCAAATCTGCTTTTGAATTGCAGCTATTCGGGCACTACTATTTGCCATACCGGTTATAACGGTTCTGACTGTAAAAATATTTCTTTTGCAGCGCGTGTCGATAAGCTTATATCCGAGGGATATTTTGAGCAAAATAATGTTGATACGTTTCTGCTTTTCGGAGGCACAAATGACACCTGGGCTAATTCTCCGCTGGGAGAATTGAAACTTAGTGATTGGAGCACTGAGGAATTATACAACGTTCTTCCTGCACTTGGGTATCTTTTTCACAGAATAAGCGAAAAGGTAAAGGCAAAAAGAGTAGTGTGTATTGTAAATACGGGTCTGAAAGCAGAGATCGCGCAGACAATGAAAGAGCTTTGCCAAAAACACGGCTTTATTTGCACCGAACTTTGCGATATCAACAAAATTAACGGACATCCCAATGTTCTCGGAATGTCACAAATAAAAGAACAGGTGCTGAAATCACTTTCGTGATATAGGGAGGAATCCATGGATTTTGAAACAGCAAAAATCAGAGTTGACGAGCTCAGAAAACTCATAGAATACCACAGAACAAAATATTATATGGACGATTCACCTGAAATTTCGGACTTTGAATTCGATGCACTGATGCGCGAGCTTGAAGATTTGGAAAGGGATTTTCCGCAGCTTGATTCTCCTGACTCTCCCTCTAAAAAGGTGGGAGGTGCTGCATCTGAAAAATTCGAAAAGGTTCGCCACGCAGTACCTATGGGAAGCCTTTCCGATGTTTTTTCAGAGGAAGAGCTTTTGGCATTTTATAACCGTACCCGAAAGAGTTTTGATACTGAGCCTATGTACGTTGTGGAATGTAAAATTGACGGTCTTTCCGTTGAACTCGAATATGAAAACGGAAAATTCGTGCGCGGCGCCACGCGAGGAGATGGTATTGTCGGGGAAAACATTACAGAGAATCTTCTTGTTATAAAAGATATTCCCAAACAGCTTAATGAGAATATACCTTATCTGTGTGTGCGTGGTGAGGTCTATATGCCCAAAAAGGAATTTTTGCGCATAAATTCCGAGCGCGAGGAGCGGGGCGAAGCGGGATTTGCAAATCCGAGAAATGCGGCAGCGGGTTCTTTGCGTCAGCTTGATGCATCCGTCACGGCACAAAGAAATCTAAGCATTTTTGTATTCAATGTACAGAACTCCCGCGGGATGCGAAATCTTTCATCCCACAGAGAAAGCCTTGACTATTTAAGTTCCCTTGGATTCAAGGTATCTCCTTACCGTAACAGTTATAAAAAGTTCGAGGAAATTTTTGCAGAGATATGCCGATTTAACGAAAACCGCGCAAAGCTTGACTTTGATATTGACGGGGCAGTAGTTAAGATAGATGACTTTGAACATCGAAAGATACTCGGTGAAATATCCAATGCCCCCAAATGGGCGGCGGCTTATAAATATCCGCCTGAAGAAAAGCGTACAAGGCTTTTGAAAATTGCCGTAAATGTCGGCAGAACAGGCGTGATAACTCCGTATGCCGTACTTGAACCCGTGCACCTTGCGGGTACTGTTGTGTCAAAGGCAACACTGCACAACGAAGATTTTATAAAAGAGCGGGATATCCGTGAAAACGATATGGTCGTGGTGCGCAAAGCGGGGGATATTATCCCGGAAATACTTTCCTCCTGCAAGGAATCACGTGACGGGACACAAGTGGAATTTTCCATGCCGACGGAGTGCCCCGATTGCGGAGGAGTTGTTGTCAGAAAGCAGGGCGAGGCGGCATACAGATGTACGAATGAAAACTGTCCTGCAAGGGTGGTTCGCAGACTTATTCATTTTGTTTCCCGAGATGCTATGAATATTGAGGGACTCGGAGAGGCGCAGATAGCATCGCTTTGCGATATGGGTCTTGTGTCTGATGCTCCCGATATTTACTCTCTTACCAAAGAGCAGCTGATGAGTGTTGATAAGGTTGCTGATAAATCCGCTGAAAACTTATTGCGCTCTATTGAAAATTCAAAATCAGCGGGACTTTCAAGATTGATATTTGCTCTTGGAATTCGCCATGTGGGAAAACAGACAGCAGAAGCTCTTGCGGCACGCTTTGAAACAGCTCAGGCGCTTATGGATGCTACAAACGACGAGTTGTGCTGTGTTGACGATATAGGCGCTGTGGTGGCAGAAAGCATCACGGGATACTTCTCCTCGGATTATAACAGAATGCTTGTTAAAAGGCTGCTTGACGCGGGCGTGGACGGTACTGCGCATATAGAAAAGCGTGGAGAACAGCTTGAAGGCAAAACTTTTGTTATTACAGGTACACTTTCAGGGTATTCCCGAAGCGAGGCGGGAGAACTTATCTCTTCCCATGGCGGTAAAGTTTCATCCTCCGTTTCCAAAAACACGGATTTCCTCCTTGCAGGTGTCGATGGCGGCAGCAAGCTTCAGAAAGCCGAAAAGCTGGGTGTGCCCATCATATCCCTTGATGAGCTTTTGTCTATGATAGGTTAAAGAATCATAAAAAAGGTCTGTATCAGATTTGTTGATACAGACCTTTGAATTAGCCGCTAAACCATTTGTGAAAGGTTTTTATAAATCTTTTAAAAAATGGGATTTTAATGCACTTAAAAACGCTCTCAAATTGAGAGCGCTTTGCTTTTTTGCCACTGATTATTATAATTTCTCTGTCAGAACGGAGCTATAATAAACGGAATTATAATTCCGATAACAGCACCCACAAGAACTTCCAGCGGTTTGTGACCCACATATTCCCGCAGATCTTCTGCAAGAAATGCGGCATTTTTTTCTTCGAAAAGGTCGTGGATGATCTTGTTGAGCAACTTTGAGTTTTCACCGGTTGCTCTCCTTACTCCCATAGCATCTATCATTACCACCATGGAAAGAATAAAAGCTATTGCGAAAACAGGGGAGTCGGTTCCGAGAACGCGTCCCAGCGAAACTGTGAGTGCAAGCACTGTCGAGGTGTGAGAGCTTGGCATACCGCCATTTTCCACAAGCTTCTTGAAATCAAGCGTTCCCGCGGCAATAAGTGTTAATATGAATTTGAACACCTGGGCACTTAAAAAACCGGCAAGGGAGCACACAAGATGATAGTTTCTGAACATTTGCAATATGGGATTCATAAATTATTCCTCATAATTCAATTATCGCGTGTTGCAATATACTCGGCAAGTGCGCACAAAAACTCGCTTCCCGGGTACTTTCCAATAATGGCTTTGGCTTTTTCGCACAGCTCCGATGCAAGGGCTGTGGCTTTCTCAATGCCAAGGAGTGTTGCGTATGTGGTCTTGTTTTCTTTTTCGTCGCTTCCGCATTTTTTGCCAAGCTTTGCCTCGTCTCCTACAACGTCAAGTATATCATCGGTTATCTGGAAAGCAAGTCCTATGGCTTCGGCATATTTTATTGCATCTTTATACCTTTCGCTATCTGAAAAACAACCTGCCGCAATGCAACCGAGGGCACAAGCGCATTTGATAAGTGCCCCTGTTTTCTTTGCATGCAGAACTTCAAGTGTTTCAAGATCTGTTTCTTTGCCTTCGTTTTCAAGGTCTATCTGCTGTCCGCCATACATTCCGCAAGGGCCCGCATAGTATGAAAGTGCTTGCATTGCAAGAAGATTCTGACGGTCGGAAAGTTTTGGCTCTGCCATTGTTTCGAAGGCAAAAGTTATAAGCGCGTCACCTGCAAGAAGAGCGAAAGCTTCTCCAAAAACCACATGGTTTGTGGGTTTTCCGCGTC
>JAFYUY010000092.1 GCA_017549405.1 Clostridia bacterium
ATTGTCATCGGTCAGGCGGCGGAATTCGACTATGCGGGTGCGCAGGCTTGCCGTGTGCTCCGTGATGAGGGCATAAATGTGGTGCTTGTAAATTCCAACCCTGCCACAATTATGACCGACAAAAACCTTGCGGACGAAATATATCTTGAGCCCCTCAACCGAGAGACCGTGGCACGCATTATAGAAAAAGAGCGCCCCGACGGACTTCTTGCAGGTCTTGGCGGTCAGACGGGACTTACCATTGCCATGCAGCTTTCCCATGACGGGACTCTTGAAAAGTATGGTGTGAAGCTTCTTGGCACGGACGTTTCTGCCATAGACAAAGCCGAAGACCGCGAGCTTTTCCGCAATACCATGACGGAAATAGGTCAGCCGACCGTTCCGTCGGATATTGCAGAGGATGTGAAAACAGCGCTCGGAATTGCCGAAAAAATAGGTTACCCCGTAATCGTACGCCCCGCATTTACCCTTGGCGGCAGCGGCGGCGGTATTGCGGCTGACGAAGAAGAATTAAAAATAATCGCACGCAACGGACTTGACCTTTCACCCATAACACAGATACTTGTGGAAAAATGCATTTCGGGCTGGAAAGAAATAGAATTCGAGACCATGCGAGATGCTTCAGGAAATGCCATTGCAGTATGCTCAATGGAAAACTTTGACCCCGTAGGAGTTCATACGGGCGACTCTATAGTTGTGGCACCCGCCGTAACCCTTTCCTCCGTGGAATATAATATGCTTAAAAATGCGGCTCTTGAAATGGTGAGTGCTCTTGGTATTATAGGCGGATGTAACTGTCAGTTTGCGCTTCATCCTGATAGCCTTGAATATGCCGTAATAGAAGTAAACCCCCGTGTTTCTCGTTCCTCCGCCCTTGCATCAAAGGCAACGGGCTACCCCATTGCAAAAATAACCACAAAGCTTGCGCTCGGATACCGCCTTGACGAGATCAAAAACGATATAACCGGAAAGACCAGCGCCCTCACGGAACCCGCAGTGGATTACACCGTTGTCAAATTCCCCAAGTGGCCCTTTGATAAATTTGTGGGCTCCAACCGAACACTCGGAACACAAATGAAAGCCACGGGCGAGGTAATGAGCATAGGTCACAGCTTTGAAGCGGCACTTATGAAAGCCGTGCGAGGAGCGGAGATCTCAACCGAGACCTTGAATCTTGCGCCAATATCCGACCTTCCCGTGGAAGAACGTCTTAAAATATGCGATGACCGCAGAATATTCACGGTATTTGAGGCGCTGAAAACGGGAATTTCACCCGAATATATCAACAGCATAACCAAAATAGATCTGTGGTTTATATATAAGCTGAAAAACCTTGCGGATTTTGAACTGCATCTTGAGCGAAACGGACTTTGTGACGGCGATTACGCAAAAGCCAAAAACATGGGATATACCGATTCTGCTCTGCACCGCATATGCGGAGATATCCAATTCCCCGAGCATGAGATGAGCTACAAAATGGCGGATTCGTGTGCCGCAAGATTTGATGCGGTGACTCCGTATTTTTATTCCTGCGCACAGGGCACGTGTGAGTCGCGCGCCATGAAACGTTCGGGCAGACCCGTGGTCATGGTTCTGGGATCCGGTCCGATACGCATCGGTCAGGGAATCGAGTTTGATTACAGTTCGGTCCATTGCGTGTGGACTCTGCGCAAAATGGGGTATGATGCTGTCATTGTCAACAACAACCCCGAAACCGTATCTACCGACTACGATACTGCCGACAGGCTTTATTTTGAGCCGCTTTGCCCCGAGGATGTCATGAACATCATAAAGGTGGAAAAACCTGTGGGCGTGGTGGTGGCTTTCGGTGGGCAAACCGCCATAAAGCTTACCGAATTCTTGGATAAAAGCGGCATAAAGATACTCGGCACATCTGCCGAGGGAATAGACCTTGCCGAAGACAGAAAGCGTTTTGATGCGCTGCTTGAACAATTCGATATAAAGCGTCCTCGTGGTATGGGTGTAAATACCACGGAGGAAGCGCTTGCTGCCGCAGAAACGCTTGGGTACCCCGTGCTTCTGCGCCCGTCATATGTTATCGGCGGTCAGAATATGACGGTTTCGCGTTCTCCCGCACACACCGAAAAATATATGCGCACGATCCTTGCGGGCGGAATAGAAAATCCCGTTCTTGTGGACAAATATATGCCGGGAACCGAACTTGAAGTGGACGTTATTTCCGACGGGCGCGATGTGCTCATTCCGGGAATAATGCAACACATAGAACGTGCCGGCATCCACAGCGGAGATTCCATTGCCGTTTATCCGCCATATGATCTAAATGACAAAATGCTGAAAAAGGTATGCAAATGCTCGGAAAAGCTGGCGCTTGCCCTCGGCACACGAGGCCTTGTGAACATTCAGTATCTTATTTACCAGAACGAGCTTTATGTTATAGAAGTGAACCCGCGCGCATCCCGCACGGTGCCGTATATAAGCAAGGTCACAAATGTGCCCATGGTAGATCTTGCGGCACGTGTTATGCTTGGCGAGGAGCTTTCCTCTCTCGGCTACGGCACGGGACTTTACCGCACACCGCCTTACTTTACCGTAAAAGTACCGGTTTTCTCCTTTGAAAAGCTGAGTGATGCAAATTCTATTTTAGGACCCGAAATGAAATCCACGGGCGAGGTGCTGGGTATTGGCAAAACAATGCCCGAAGCTCTTTTCAAAGGTCTTTGCGCTGCGGGATTTTCAATTCCCGCGCTGCATGAAAAAAACGATGCGGGAATACTCATTTGCGTGGAAGAAGCCGACCGCCAGGAGGTAATAAATTCCGCCAAGCGTTTTTACGATCTCGGCATGACACTTTTTGCTCCCGATGGTACGGCAGATGCCATCGAAAGCCTTGGCATAAAAGTGAAAAGAGTGCGCTCTTTTGATGAAAGCGATGAGATATCAAAGCTTATGGAAAGCGGAAAGATAAGCTTTGTGCTTTATACGGGCAAGGCGAAAATTTCAGAAATAGGAAATTATACCGCCCTTCACCGCAGAGCAATGCAGCTTTCCGTACCTTGTTTTACGTCCCTTGATACAGCGGGAGCTCTTGCTGATATAATGGAAAGCAGATTCACCTGCCGCAACACCGAGCTTGTGGATATAAACAGAATGCGTGCATGGAAGCAGAGCATAAGATTTTCCAAAATGCATTCATGCGGAAATGACTATATCTTCATTGAAAATTTCGATGGAAGGATAACCTGCCCCGAATCCTTATGCGTTGCCCTTTGCACGCCCCATTACGGAATAGGTGCCGACGGAATAGTGCTTATTGAAAGATCTGCCCGTGCGGATGCCGCCATGCGTTCCTTCAACCGTGACGGAAGCGAGGGCAAAATGGCAGGCAACAACATACGCTGTGTGGCAAAATTCCTTTACGATAAGGGCTATATCCGCAGCGAGCATATGAGTATCGAAACGGGAAGCGGCATTTATTCCATGAAGCTTTACCTGCGTGACGGCAGAGTAAATTCCGTTTCGGTAAACATGGGAAAAGCATCGCTTGAAGCACACAGTATTCCCGTAGATACCGACAAAGCTGAGCTTATAAACGCTCCCGCAAGAATTGGCGGAAACGATTATGCCATTACCTGTGTATCTGTGGGAAATCCTCATTGCGTGGTGTTCTGTGACGGTATTGACTCCCTTGATATTGAAAAAACGGGACCCGAATTTGAATATGCGCCCATGTTCCCCGACCGTATAAATGCGGAATTTGTGAGAGTTATAAACAAAAACACTCTGCGTATGCGCGTATGGGAGCGTGGCAACGGAGAAACTCTTGCCTGCGGCACGGGGGCTTGCGCTGCTGTGGTTGCCGCCGTTAAAAACGGATACTGCAAGGCGGGCACAGATATTACCGTCAAGCTTCGTGGAGGCGATCTTACCGTAAACTATACCGACGACTGCGTGATACTCACGGGCAATGCCGTTATGGTTTATGAGGGAGAGTTTGAATATTAAAATCCGATGAGGGCTGTAAATATTACAGCCCTCAGAATTTTTATAATATTTCGTGTGTTTATATTTTTACTCATCTTGCCCCAATTCGTTCCATAGCGTGAAGCCCAGAACGAGCAGACCGCCTGCGATCTGCAAGATGGTTATCGGCTCTCCCAACACGAAGACGGAAATGACTACCGCCACAAGCGGGTCGATATAGCTGAGAAGTGCCGCCTTTTGCCCCGAAATATCCTTGAGAGAGGAAAAATAAAGGCAATATGTAACGCCCGTATGCAAAATTCCCACGGTAAGCAAAGCCGCAATGCCCGTTGTATCAAGCACCGAAATATGGAAACCGCCCGTTAATGCCGTATAGGGCACAAGCACCGCACATGCGGCAACAAATTGCAGAAATGTGCGATGGATACCGCCCACATTTTTTATGGCTTTATTCACAAGCACGGCAAAGGCATAAAGGCAGGCGGCACAAAGTCCCAGGATAACACCGAGCAAATGGTTGCTTGCAGCTCCTCCGCCGTTTCCCGTTATGAGAACGATGCCAAGCGTGGACATGAAAAAGCATATCCATCGCTTTGCCGTCATTTTTTCGCGGAAGATGATGGGGCATAAAAGTGTCACTATAACGGGAGCAAAATAGTAGCTTAAAGTTGCGGCAGACACGGTGGTATATTTATAAGCCTCAAAAAGCAATATCCAGTTGAATCCCACGGCAACTCCCGAAACAATAAGTAACGGGAGCTGTTTTTTTATAATCCCAAAAGGTATTTTTTGCCTTGTCACAAGTAAAAACACACCTATCAGCACCACGGCAAGGATAGCACGGTAAAGAGCTATCTCTGCTGAGGGGAGCGGGATCATTCTTACAAAAAGACCGATCGTACCAAAGACTGCCATGGAAAAGGCAAGCTTTAAGCGGGCGCTGTTTTTCTCGTTCATAAAATACTCCTTGTTTGACCGTATGAAAAAGGACGGAGAAAATATATCCTCCGTCCGTATATTCTTTTGCAACTGAGTGCCTCGACACGCATTATTGCGTACTGAGGTCCTTTTTGATCTTATTATTCGTTCACGTGTTCAAGTTTGACACGTTGTGAATACCAAACCGACCGGAATACCAAAATTCGCACCGGAAGAAAATAGCCGATAATTATTCAGCTGTTGTTTCTTCTGTTTCGGTTTCAACTTCTGCTTCAGCTTCAGTTTCGCCTTCAACTTCTGCTTCAGTTTCTGCTTCGGTTTCGGTTTCAGCTTCAACTTCTGTTTCTGCTTCTGCTTCGGTTTCGGTTTCAGCTTCAACTTCTGTTTCTGCTTCTGCTTCTGTTTCGGTTTCAGCTTCGCCTTCAACTTCTGTTTCAAGGTTTGCTATATCTTCTTCGGTGATCACGTTGTCGAGCTCGGAAGGTGTGATGGGAGTTGCTTCGGGCTGGAGTACGTACATAACAAGAACAACGATAAAGAAAATGATGCAAACGATGGTTGTGAGCTTGTTGAGAAGACCGTCCATGGTCTTGCCCTTCTGCTTGCCGAAGAAAGTTTCAGCGCCGCCGGCAATAGTTCCTGACATTCTGTGATCCTTGCTGCTCTGAAGAAGAATAGTTGCAACGAGGAAGATAGACATTACGAGAATTACGATACCTAATACTGTATTCATAAAACTGACCTCCAAAAATAATTATTTAGATGTTCCGGACTTCCGGAAAATTTGTCGGACAAGCCTTAAAACGTGGCAAATCCTGACAATTAGCGTTTAATATTATAACACATGAATAATAGAAATGCAAGTGTTTTTTTCATTTTTTGCAAAAAATAGTTAAATTATATGGATTTCTTATTTATGATACATACGGCATGGGAGGAAATTCCTTCCATTCTGCCGGTAAATCCAAGCTTTTCCTCGGTGGTTGCCTTTACGTTTATTTGCGAAATATCGCATCCCATAGTGCGGGCAATATTTTCACGCATGGCAGAAATGTGAGGGGAAAGCTTTGGCGCCTGTGCGATCACCGTGCAATCGGCATTTCCGAGTGTGTAGCCGTTTTCATTCATGAGGTCACATACTTTTTTAAGCAGGATAAGGCTGTCTATATCCTTAAAAGCTCCGTCGGTATCCGGAAAATGCTTACCGATATCGCCGAGAGCCATGGCACCAAGCAACGCATCCATGAGTGCGTGCACCAGAACATCGGCATCGGAGTGCCCCAAAAGTCCTTTTTCGTAAGGGATATCCACACCGCCGAGTATAAGCTTTCTTCCCTCGGCAAAACGGTGCACATCGTAACCGTGGCCTATTCTTATCATAAATTTTCTCCTTTCGGACTGTTTTCCGCAAAGCTTTTACGCCGCAAAAGTATTGCCTCGGCAATAAACACATCTTCGGGGTATGTGAGTTTTATATTATCGTGACCGCATTCCACAAGCTTTACCACAAAGCCTGCGGCGCTTACAAGTCCGCTCTCGTCGGTTGCCTGAGTGCCGTTTTTCTCGGCAAGGGCAAGGGAGGTGTGGAATATATCCGTATCAAAAACCTGCGGAGTCTGTATATGCCACAGATTTTCCCTCTCCACGTGACCGTTCACCACGCAGTTCTCATCGGTAGTTTTAAAGGTATCCTTTGCGCGGGCGGCGCACACGGCATTGCCGTATTGAAGTGCGCTTTTCACAACCCGGGAGAATTCTTCTGCCGTGATGAGCGGGCGGGCTCCGTCATGTATTGCAACGAGCTTTGTTTTTTTGCGACCCTCAAATGCAGCTTTAAAAGCACGCTTTACGGAATCCTGGCGCGTTGAGCCGCCCTCCGTAACGATTATTTCTTTCATGTAATTTTCCCGTGCACATATTTCCCGAAGAAGATGCATATCTTCCCTGCGGGCAGATATCACCACGCGCTCCACATCGTCGCTTGCCATGAAAAGGTCAAGGGAGTAAAGAATGGCTTGTCTGCCGTTTATTTTCATAAGGGGCTTGGAAACTCCTCCCATGCGCGTGCCGCTGCCTGCGGCGGCTATCATGACCGTGACGGGGCGGGGATTTACTTTATTCAAAAAAACACCTCCGTTTTTTGCTTAATATAATTGTACCCCCGCAAAGCTCTTATGTCAAGGAGCATTTTAAAAATATGCAAATATTTATCACACATTAATAATAGGAACAAACTCAAATATCGAATTAACCAAATATATTATAATTATTAAATAAACGGACACAAATATTTTGTGTAAACCTATTGCAAAAACACCCTGTATACTATTATAATATATGTTATGTGAAAAACATATTTTTTCATCGGGAGTGAATAATATCAACTGCGAGAAGATTACCTCAAGAAAGAACCCGAAAATTGCCGCCGCCTGTTCGCTTGCCGATAAAAAAAGCCGCGACAGTACGGGGCTTTTTGTTGCGGAGGGCATAAAGCTGATAAAGGAGCTTATTTTAGAGGGTGTGAAAATTCACCGTCTGTTTTTTACAGAAAAGGCAAAAAACAGATTTTACGATACTCTGATAAAAGCGCAGGAGGCGGGCTGTGAACTTTATGAAGTCACGGACGAGGTTTACGAAAAGCTTTCTGCGGAAAAGAATCCCGAAGGTATTTTTGCCCAGGCGCAAAAGACCTCGGTTTACGGAAGTTGTGCCGACACCCCCGGAAGCGGAGGTTTTCTTATTCTTGACGGGATTCAGAACCCTTCAAACGTGGGCACGGTAATACGCACGGCAAGTGCGCTTGGCATATCCCGCATCTTGCTCGGTGAAGGCTGTGCGGATATTTTCAGTCACAAAACCCTGCGGGCTTCCATGGGTTCGCTTTTTAAAGTTCACATATGCATAACGGAGGATCTGTGCGGAGAGATAGATTACCTCAAAAAGCAAGGCGCACATATATATGCCGCAATGCTTGACAAAGACAGCACCGATATACGCTCTGCAGAGTTTTCACGGGATGACTGCATAGTGCTTGGCAACGAGGGAAACGGCATAAGCGATAAAGTATCCGCTGTGTGCGACCGCAAGGTCATAATACCTATGCAGCTCGGCACGGAATCGCTGAATGCCGCAAGTGCTGCCGCGATCCTCATGTGGGAAAAACAAAAAGGAGTGCTTGAATGAACTCGGCTACGGAATATTTTATCTGGCTTTCGGAAATTGCCGGTGCGGGAACCACACTATCAAAACGCATTTTTGAAGCTTTCAGCGGGGATATGCGCGCGGCTTACGAAGCGACGGAAAATGAGTATCTTTCCAAAGGGTTCACAAATGAAGAATCCGTTCTTCTTTCCGATAAAGATTTCACCCGAGCCAACATGATACTTGATTACTGTGCCGAAAACAAGGTCGGTCTTTTGCCAATGGGAAGTGAATATTACCCTTCACGATTATATGATATTCCCAATCCGCCTGCCGTTCTTTACTATAAAGGCCGCATAGAAAAGCTTTGCGGAGGCGCAATTATTACCGCAGTTGGCAGCAGACAATGCTCGGAACCTGCGTATACCGCGGGATATGAACTTTGCCACAAGCTTGCGTGTTGCGGAGTGAGTCTTGTTTCGGGACTTGCCGAAGGAATAGATACCGCCTGCATTTCGGGCGCCCTTGACGGAAACGGTTTTGTTATAGGCGTTTTAGGCAGCGGAATAAATATCCTTTATCCTTTCAACAATAACGATTTGTTTTCACGCATTTTCCGCACAGGGCTTGTTATTACGGAGTTTTCTCCGTTCACAGAGCCTTTGAGAGTGAACTTTCCCATAAGGAACCGCATAATGGCGGCTCTGGGAGATGCCGTTCTGGTAGTCGAAGCGGCTAAGAACAGCGGGGCTCTTATCACCGCCGAGCAGGCGGCAGGTATGGGCAGACGCATTTTTGCCGTACCGGGAAGCATTACCGATGCCCACTGTTATGGTTCCAATGCTCTGATAAAAAATGGAGCATCTGCCGTAACCTGTGCGGAAGACGTTATAGACGAACTCAGCTTTGCATATCCCGCAACGGTGGGAGTTTCTGCCGAAAAGAAGCTTTCCCGTCTTGATAAGTATCTTTCAAGGCGCAAACGGCGCGAGGAAAGAAGACATGGTATCCAAAAAGAAAAATCGTCCGAAAACGGAACGCTCAAAAAACAGGTTCTCCCGGCGGAACCCGAAAACGCTGAAGAAAATGCACCTTCTCCCATGCCTGATATTTCCGCTCTTTCGGAAACAGAAAGCAGGATATATCTTTTCCTGAGGGAAGGGAAAGCTACGGCGGATATTATATGCGCAAAGCTTTCGCTTGAACAGAACAAGGTTCTGGCGGAGCTTACCATGCTTGAAATTTACGGACTTATTGAGTCCTTGCCCGGCGGAGTATATTCCGCACTTTAATTACCGTAAAATAAAAAAATATAAATCAACTGTATTCAGGAGGAAAAATGGCAAATCTTGTAATTGTGGAGTCTCCCTCCAAAGCCAGCACCATAAAAGGCTATCTCGGAAAGGGATACAAGGTGGTAGCTTCCAAGGGTCACGTGCGCGACCTTCCAAAAAGCACATTCGGCATTGAGATCGGAGAAGAATTTGTTCCCAAGTATATAAATATCCGAGGAAAAGGTCCGCTCATAAACGAGCTTAAAAAAGATGCAAAAAATGCCGATGCGGTATATCTTGCAGCCGACCCGGACCGCGAAGGAGAAGCAATATCCTGGCACCTTGCAAACGTTCTGGGGCTTGACAGCAAAAAGGCAAAGCGTGTTACCTTTAATGAAATAACAAAGCCTGCCGTAAAAGCGGCGATAAAAAAACCCACAGAAATAAATATGGATCTTGTGGATGCCCAGCAGGCACGCAGAATTCTTGACAGAATAGTGGGTTATAAAGTAAGTCCCATCCTCTGGAAAAAAATAAAGAGCGGTCTTTCCGCAGGACGTGTTCAGTCGGTTGCCACAAAAATAGTTGTGGAACGCGAAAATGAGATACGTGCCTTTGTTGCTGAAGAATTCTGGAAGATAGATGCCATGCTCTGTGCTGAAAAAGGTATGCTCAAGGCATCTTTCTACGGCACGGCTGACGGCAAAGCCGAGCTTCACAACGGTGAAGAAACGGAAAAAGTCATTGCAGCCATAAAGAATTCCGCATTTACCGTAAAGAATATCAAAAAGGCTGTGCGCAC
>JAFYUY010000093.1 GCA_017549405.1 Clostridia bacterium
AAGTAAAGCAATGTTATCTTCACGACTTAAAAAATCATAAAGCACAGTATCCCATATTGCGTAATTCTTTGTAGGATTTCGATAAAGATTTTCAAGTAAAATTTCTTCTAAAATTCCTGTTTCCCTATTATCTTTTCCCTTTGCACCACATATCCACATACGTATTTCGGAAGATGCGTTTCCTCCGAGCATGGGGCGCTCGTGCATAAGAACGGTTTTTGTTCCGCGGCGGGCAGCGGCAACTGCGGCACAAAGACCCGATATTCCTCCGCCGACAACGCAAAACTCGCAGGCTATCTTTCTTGTTTCAAGCATAGTGTTTACCTCTTTATAAATGATTTTGGCAGAATGCCTTTTTGTTACAATGCCATTATACACAAAAATGCGTATAAATCCTTAGTTTTTATGCCGATATTCTATAAAAATGTGCAAAAGAACGGGAGATTTTGAGTTGTGATGAAAAAATCACGGCTTTCTCGCTTTGACCGCCACGTTTTCCTTGCCAAGTATTTCGCACAGCAGCTTATAGACGGTGGGGTTCATATCAATTCCCGTTGATGTGCGCACCAGCGTTTTTTTATCGTCGAAATAAAGAAACAAGGGTGTTGCGCCTCCGGCAAAAATATCGATAAGGTCTTTTATTCTTGTGAAATCGGGGTGGGACTCTGAGGGGATCTTTAAATAAAGGCAGTCCACAGTGCCTTCTTTCTGAATAGCTTCCGTGGGAGCGGGCACACTTTGCATTCTGCGTGGTGCGCTTTGCGGGGGCGCCTTTGCGGTCTGCGGTTTTCCGTTGGGGCTTATGGGCAGCACTGTGCGCAATATGAGCTTTGCTTCCTCGCGCCCGTCCTCCGAGGTTATTGATTCTTTGAGTGATATTTCGCCCGACACGGCAATTACGGTATCATCTGCAAGACGTGCCGACACCTGCTCATAGGTGTTGGGGAAAACTATAACTTCCATTGAGCCCGTCATGTCTTCAAGCTCAATAAATGCCATTTTGGTCTCGTTTTTGGTGATCTTTATCTTGCGGGAGGTTATCATGCCCATGATCGTTACTCTGTCATGCTCGGAAAATCTTCCGCTGCCATCGGCACCGAAGGAAGAGTTTATGTCATATATATCGCAGGCACGAAGAGTTTCCTTTGCTTCTGTGTAATCGAGTATCGGGTGCCCCGAAAGATAGATCCCCGAGGTCTCTTTTTCCATAATGAGTATCTGCCCACGGGGGAGCTCCTCAATATCGGGATATTCTATCGAAAGGGCAAGCTCCGAGGGTTCACCGTCGTCGCCCGAGGAGAACAGGTCTGTCTGTCCTGCTACCTGGGCGCGGTTTCTGCGGGAAACTGTGTCGAGTGCCGATTCAAATATCGTGAGAAGCACCGATCTGCGGTGACCGAAGCAGTCGAACACACCGCATTTTATAAGGCTTTCGAGCATTCTGCGGTTTATGTCGGGGTTGCGTAACAGAAAATCCTCAAAGCTGCGGAATCTTCCGTCCCGTGTTCTGCGCTCAATGAGATCGGTCACGGTGCTGCCGCCCACATTTTTTATGGCAAGGAAACCGAATCTTATGCTGTCGCCCTCTACGGCAAAATCGGCATATGAATGGTTTATATCGGGCGGCAGAACTTTGATGCCAAGCTTTTTGCACTCGGCAATATAAAGGTTGAGCTTGGGCTCGCTGTCAAGATATACGGAAAGTATGGAGGCCAAATACTCCATCGAATAATGCGCCTTCAGGTATGCCGTGCGGTAGGCAAGAAAAGCGTAGGATGCGGCATGGCTCTTGTTGAAGGCATATTTTGCAAAATCCGCCATATCGTCGAATATTTCTATGGCGGCACTTTCCGAAACTCCGTTTTTCAGCGCTCCCGCCACAAATATTCCGCGTTCCTTTTCCATAACGTCCTGTTTCTTTTTGGACATGGCACGGCGCACGATGTCTGCCGCTCCGTAGGAATATCCCGCAAGGGCGCGGCATATCTGCATTACCTGCTCCTGATATACTATACAGCCGTTTGTTACGGAAAGGATATCCTCAAGGCGGCTGTCGGCATAGCGGATCTTTCCGGGATCCTTTCTGTTTTCAAGGAACTTGGGAATGGAATCCATGGGACCCGGGCGGTAAAGGGATATGGCGGCAGTTATGTCTTCAAGACTGCGGGGTCTGAGTCTTGTCATAAGGCTTCGCATACCGGGGCTTTCAAGCTGGAAAATGCCTTCGGTATTTCCGTCCGACAAAAGTCTGAAGGTTTCTTTATCGTCCTGCGGCACCTTTGTTATGTCAAAGCCGGGAATCTTTTTGCGTACTTCCTTTTCGGCACGGTCTATGATGGAAAGGTATTTCAGACCTAAAAAGTCGATCTTCAAAAGTCCGAGATCCGCAATATCGTTCATGGTGTATTGCGTTACCACGGTGTCGTGGTTTAAAGCCTGAGGTACATAATGAGAAACGGGCTTATCGGTGATGACCACACCCGCTGCGTGCATACTGGCGTGCCTCGGCATTCCCTCGAGCTTTCGGGAAAGGTTGATAAGGCGCTGCGTGCGGTAGTCTTCATCATATATTTTCTTAAGCTCGGGCACATATTCAAGCGAATTGTCTATGGTGGCATCAAGTGCCTGGGGAATAAGCTTTGCCACGGCATCGACCTCGGAATAGGAAAAACCAAGGACTCTGCCCACGTCCCGTATTACGGCACGTGCCTTGAGCGTTCCGAAGGTCACGATCTGCGAAACGTGATTCGCACCGTATTTGCGGGTGACGTATTCTATCACCTCTCCTCGGCGCTCGTCGCTGAAGTCAATGTCAAAGTCGGGCATGCTCACACGCTCGGGGTTGAGAAAACGTTCAAAAAGAAGGTTGTATTTTATGGAATCCACATCGGTAATGCCAAGGCAGTATGCCGCAAGGCTTCCCGCACCCGAGCCTCTGCCGGGACCTACGGGGATACCGATGCTTTTTGCGTATTTTATAAAATCCCGCACTATGAGGTAATATTCCGCATAACCCATCTTGCATACGACAGAAAGCTCGTAATCTATGCGCTCACGGTATTTTTCAACGTCAATGGGGGTTCCCGCATCGGCTGCCTGAGCTGCACGCTCCTGCAGTCCCTCGTATGTGAGCTTATAGAGATAATCCTGTGACGAAAGTCCGTCGGGAGGGGTGAAGGCGGGAAGGAATGTCTTTGAAAAATCAAATTCAAAATTACACATTTCCGCAATTTTTGCGGT
>JAFYUY010000094.1 GCA_017549405.1 Clostridia bacterium
GCCACAAACACGGACAAGTTTATTGCACTGGCTAAGAAGTATATTCACATCAAAGAACTTACACCAGAAGTTTTATTGACCTTTGTATCCAAAATCGTTATACACGAACGAAGTGAAAAGTGGTCGAAAAGTGCAACACAGCAAATCGACATATATTTCACTCACATAGGAAATGCAGGTCAAATTTAAGATAAAGGAAAAGGGTGAACAGCCTAAACTGTTCACCCAACTTCCGCACCGTTACAAGTATTTCACTAAATATCCCTTAGAGAAACACCCAAAAGGAGAGTATTTAACATGAACGATATTTACACATGGCCCCAGGACCTTTATCCTCTGGTAAAAAAGAGATTCGATATGCGCTATGCCGACAGAATGGACGTTATTTCAAACCTTGCCGAAGTTATCACCCAGGACAATGTTGACTACAGATTCGAGGGTGTGGGCGGCTACGGTGAGATACCCGTTTACGACGGCACAAATATTGCCGAAGCCGATCAGAAGCGTGCGTTCATCACCACCATCACCCCCACGGAGCACGCCCTTAAGGTAACCATGTCCTACAAAAAGACAAAGATCGACCTTTCCAAGGAATCCGAAAAGGTCGGTACCCGCCTTGCGGATTCTGCCTACATGACGGTGCTTAACGAATTTTACCGTCTGTTCGGCAATGCTTTTACCACAGTAGGCTCCGACGGTGTGGCATGGGCATCCGATGCGCACAGAATAAATTCCGAAAGCAACGAAACCTATTCCAACATAATCCACTCAAACCTTTCCGTGGCGGCAATTACCGCAGCACAGACCAAGGCGGCGGGTTTTGTTACTCCCGACGGTCTTCCCTTTGCGGGCAATTTCGACCTTCTTCTTGTTAGCCCTGAGCTTGAAGCGAAGGCAAAGGAGATCTGCGGCCCCAACTCCCGCCTTATCCCCGAAAAGAACCCCGATGCGGATGCGGGAATAAATGCTGCAAACCCCGTTTACGGCATGAAATATCTTGTTGTGGGCGGCGGCGGAACAGGGCTTACAGGCAAAAAGTGGGCGATTGCCGACTCCATGCTCATGCCCGAGATACTCAAGCTCGTTTACATCACAGAACCCACAGTTCTTGTGGCAAATCAGCAGAATCCTCTCCTTACCGATTACATCGGTTATGTGGACTTTGCTTTCGGCTTCGGTGATGCACGTCCCATTATCTTCTCCGATCCCGCGTGAGCTTAAGGAGGAAATAACTATGTATGTTACATCTCTTCCCGGAAGAATAGTGGGAGCGGGCAAAAAGGCCGTGGCGGTATCGGGTCTTTTGCTTGTGGGAGATGACGGACTTTCCACCCGCATTTATGCGGGTGCGGAGGGACTTGTTGTTACAGAAAGAGACAGTGCCGACAAAACCTCGGGTTATGTGCTAAAGGAAGGTCAGATACTCGATTTTTCGGGCACGGCACAACTCTACAATCCCACAGAAAAAGAAATTACGGTATATATTCTCACATTCGATACCGTTTAAAGATGCTGTGCGGGGGCATCTTTGTCCCCGCACACAATATGAAAGGAGGCAAAAAATGAATAACAACACATGCGGCTACACTTTGGGCAGATTCCGCAGCGAGGTTTTTAAAGCACTGGACGAATACAGCTGCAACGGCAAAGAGCAGGAGATTTTTTCGGGCGGCACGGGCGATATTGACAAAAGATTTATATGTGCGCTCAATTCTGCCATTCGTCTTGTTTATCTTGCCTCGGCGCGCCGTCCCGTGCAGGCGCACATAAGGCTTGTACGCCCCGAAGTTATACAGAATATCGGGAATTTTACCCTTCAAAAGGGCGAGGAAACGGAGCTTTTGATCGGCGAAAATATGCCGTTCAGCTTTTGGTTCTGCGGAAAAGGCAAAGTGCAGGTGTATATCCCCCGTGAAATAAGGCTTGAATGTGAAGCTCAAATAGAATCGGAATATGGGGTGCTTGAGTGTTATAAGAGTTCTGCAAGGGGTTATGAAATACGCTTGCGCATTGTGGCGGAAAGCCGTCTTGAAATCAAGGATATGCGCATATATTCGCCAAGCTGTAGCGCAGAGGATGAAAAATATCTCCCCGACGGCAAAAATGTTTATTGCGCCATATCGCCCCTTTGCACGGAGATCTGCTCTGTCACAAAACACGAGGGCGCGCGTCGCATAAACTGTCCCACGGATATTTTCACCCTTTGCGGGGATACCCTTTGCTGTGAGGAGAAAAACTGCGGTGAATATACTGTGGAATATTACAGATATCCCGAGGAGTTTTCCGAAAATGACACACCCGAAAAGACTGTGGACCTTCCGCACGCTGCGTGCATGGCTGCGGTTTATGCTGCGGCGGCAGAGCTTTGCGCCCGCGAGGACGGAGAACTTTATGCCCGTCTTATGTATAAATACCGCGAGATCCTTGCAAATGTGTATCCTGCGAAAAATCTCACCAGAAAAAACAGCTTTTTTGCGGGCGGTATCTTTGGCAGAAGAAGATCCTCCGGCAGTTTTTGGGGGTGAGAGGGCATGGCATACAATTTTGTAAAAGCTTCGGTGCCGTCTGTATCTCCCGGATATTACTTTACCGTAAAGGAGTTTTCTGGCGGACTGTGTAAAAAGGAAACGGATCTTGCCGACAATCAGGTCTGCGAGCTTGACAATATGTTTTTTTCCGACGGAAAGCTCATGTGCCGCGGAGGTCTTAAAGGAATTGCGGGAAATTTCAGCGGAGCCTTTCATTCAAGGCTTCCCGCTGAGTATTTCGAAAACGCTGTTTTTCATTGCGGCGATGCTCTTTTCCGCTTTGACGGTGAAAATGTCACAAAGCTTATGGAGGGTGTACCCGACTGCAGCAGCGTTATGGTGAGGATAAATTCCAAGGTATATGTGTATACGGAGCAGGAAAAAATATACGAGATAGACCGCGATTTCAATGTGACGGAAAAACAGCCCTATATTCCGCACGTCACAAACTTCGCTTTCAATGAGTCGGAAACATTTGATTTCATTGAAGATGTAAATATGATGACACGGTATATCAAATGTACCTATACCAAACTCATCGAAATCGATGGAAAATATGAGCTTCCGTTTGATGTGGACAAAACCCGTGAAATAAGGCTTTTTGTGGACGGAGAAAGGGTGGAATCGGGTATTAATATAATAAAGCAGAACCGTGCTATTGTGGTGGAAAAGAACGGTTATAGTGGGTATCTGAACAATAAAGTTGTCTCTTTGGAATATGCCGTGAAAAACAGCGAAAAGGACCCCGTTGAAGACAATGCGAAAAAGATCTTCGGCAGCCGTATTGCCTTTTGCTACGGCGGAACCTCCAATGACGGAACAAGAGTGTTTCTTACGGGAAACGACGAATTCCCGGGGTGGTATTTCCGAAGTGAGCTTGCCGACCCGTTGTATTTTTCCGACATGGGCGCAGAGCATCTGGGGGACGGCAGCGAGCGGATAACGGGTGCTGAAAAGCGTTATGAAAAGCTTTTCTTCTTCACGGAAAGCCGCGTTTTTTCCATGACCTATTCTTTTTCCGAAAATTACGGTGCAATCTTTGATATCAAAGAGGTAAATACCCCTGTGGGCTGTACCATGCGGGGTACTGTTCAGGCGGTTGATAACACCATTGTTTTTGCCGATAAAGCGTCGGGGGTGCACATTCTGCAGTCCACGGATATTTTTGACGAGCTTAATGTCAAGCATATATCGGCAAATATTTCAGATTCGGGTGAGCATAGCTTTGCCCGCGGAGAAAATTTCTGTTCCTGCGATTATGACCGCAAATATTTCATTTTTGACGGCAAAGAGCTTTTTATGTGGGATTACGGAAGAACTCCGTATTACACCACGGGCGACCACAAAAAGGCGGAGGAGCGGCTGTCATGGCACAGATTCACGGGTTTTTCCGATTGCGTGTGCATATTTTCCCTTTCGGGACAGTTGTATTTCATAACCGATAACGGCGGTTGTTCTCTTTTTAAATACGATCTGTCAGAAGGAAGCGACACGGTATATACCGAAGATACGCAGGAAGAAAACGATGTTGTGTGCGGCTTTAAAACAAAAAGCTATGATTTTGATGTCGGTCATATGCGGAAAAAAGTGGAACATATTTCCTTTGACTACCGCTGTGATCCTTCCGACACCCCTCATTTTGAGGTGAGGGTCTACGGTGACGGTGAGGAAATATGCCGCTTTGCTCCCTTTGTTTCACGTCCTGAAGGCAGAATAAAACTGAAGATACCCACGTACTACGCAAAAGGATTGTCGTTAAAGTTTTCTTCGTCGGGAGGAGTCCCCGCAATTTCAAACCTCACCTTCTGTGCACGCAATGCGGGCAGAATGAAACACACCGTATAAACACAAGTAAAAATCTTGAAAGGAAAAGGAAAAATGTCAACAAAATGGAAATACGCCACTATGCCCGCCGAACAGCGCCTTGAGGAGCTGCGTGGCGGAAACACCGAGCTCTATAACGAAGAGCTTGCCCGTACGCAGGATGTTATAGACAGCCGCCGAGCGGTTGGTCTTGATGTCAGCGAGCAGGAAAGCTGGGCAGATAAGGTGACTCAAAACTATAATTTATCCAAGTCGCAGAATAAGAATACGGCAAGCTACGGCTCCGGCTATTCGAGATACGCCGGAACAAATTCGTACACGAGTGCGCTTGATACGGCAACCACAGCTCACGTTGCTTCCGTAAACAGCAGACTTGCTGCCATTTGCGATTCGTTCAACAAATATGTTACTTCCTTAAGAGCAGACTACGAAGCGCGTCGCAAGAAGGCGATCGAGGAATATGAAGCATATGAAAAGAAGTATGAAGAAATGCTTTTGAACGGAAATATTTCCGAAAACGGAGGCAGAAGTATGTCGGCACGTCTGAAAGAGCAGGAGATGTTTTACGATTATCTTTCTGAACTTGAAGCTCAGATGAATGCGGCTATCGCAAATGCAAAGTCTGCTCTCGACAGTCAGATATCCGAAACACAGCTTTGGGCAGCGGATCAGCTTTCTGATACGCTTTATAATTACGATCAGCTTGCCTTTGAGTACGATAAGCTCGACTATCAGAAACAGGCAGACGATAAAGCATACAGCAAGTGGCAGCAGGAGTTTGCAGCGGAAACAGCTCTTTCGGCAGACAAGCTTGCGCTGGAACGCGAAAAGGAGCAGAATTCCGTTAACAGATCCGAAAAGGAACTGGAAAACGACCGTCAGAATGCGCTTACGAATTATAATAAGTGGCTCTATGAGCAGCAGTATAATGAAAAATACGATAATTCGCGCCTTGATCTCGACAGGGAAAAGTTTGAATATCAGAAGCAGAAGGATAAATCAGCACGTGACCCCGAAAAAGAGCAGGATGACAAGACTCATTCCGAAGGCTCGGTGGTAAAAAAGGAGTTCGGAACGGATTACGTTAATTATCATAATATGGTAAAAGGCGTTATGGAGTCCGGAACCAAACAGCCCATAAGCGCACTTGTTGCATGGATAGACAGCTTTGAGCTTTCGGAAAACGAAAAGAAAAAACTTAAAAAAGATTTTTTGGGTATAAACTGATCCTGCCATATTAAAGTAATTTGTTTTTTGAATCAAAGACCTGTATCCCGTACATAATATTTTGGGGAAAACAAAAAATGCGAAAAGGATACGGAAAATGAAAAAAATAATTGCTTTATGTATGTTAGGCATTGTCTGCACGAGCGGTCTTTACGGCTGTGCGGGCGGCAGAGGTGACAATATCGAAAACGGCGACG
This sequence comes from Clostridia bacterium, assembly GCA_017549405.1. Taxonomy (GTDB): domain Bacteria; phylum Bacillota; class Clostridia; order Oscillospirales; family CAG-382; genus UMGS1052. The sequence goes on from JAFYUY010000094.1 coordinate 5,777, forward strand.
GAATAATAGGCTACGGTCATGACACTGCGGCAGACCATGTCGATGACGACGGTTATATGGTGTCGGACGGCATCACCGACGGCGGTATCGATAACCCCGATATGCCCTGAATCTCGTGAGAGGAAAAACACCTCTCAACAATTATTCCTCCTCATACGGCGTTGCTTTCCGCAATGCCGTCAGCTTGTTGCAAAACCATCAAAAGTTTTTGATAAAACTTTTTTCAAAAAGTTTTCAGAGTCAAGAGGCAGCGCCTCTTGTCGTCCTGTGCTGAGGACGAAACCCTTTTTGCGTTCGTAAAGCGCAGGAGTGGGTGAATTTTCAACCGGTTTACGGTTGAAAAGAGGGCGAACCCTCGCCGGGGGTTCGCCCTGAATTATTTAAAAAAGACTTTTGCGACAGTCATAC
>JAFYUY010000013.1 GCA_017549405.1 Clostridia bacterium
ATTATGACAGTGACACACCGCACGGAAAGATAGCAACCAACGGCAAGGACTGTAAGTTCTATGCAATAGTTCTTAAAGCAGACGAAGAAGACGCAGAAGATGCCGCTTCCCCGGAAAGAACAACACGCAAGATCATCGGGGCACTGCATAAGGACGAAAAAGACAGAATATACCACAAATTCATTGATACTGTTGAAGATGCAGACGGCACTCCCACTTCCATCACATTCAAAAATCAAGACAAATTCAATTTTGCTTTTGACCTTGTGGATGCACTTGCCGAGCGCGAACCCGATAAGCTTGCAATGATGCACATATCCAAAGACAAAACCGAGAGACGCATAACCTTTACCGATGTGAAGAAAGCATCAGCACAGTGTGCGAACTACTTTGCATCACTCGGCATTAAAAAGGGCGACAGAGTAATGCTTGTGCTCAAGCGTCACTATCAGTTCTGGTTTGCCATGATCGGTCTCAATAAGCTCGGAGCCATTGCAATACCCGCAGTAAATCAGTTGCAGGAACACGACTTTGAATATCGTTTCAACGCTGCCGGTGTTAATACAGTTATTTGTACATCCGATGGTGATACAGCTCATCAGATAGACATTGCGGCTCAAAAATGCCCTCAACTCATAAACAAGCTTATCGTTGGCGAAAAGCGCGAAGGCTGGCGTGATTTTGATGAAGAATACAAGCGTTTCAGTACCCACTTCGACAGAACCGAGGATTCCCCTTGCGGCGATGATCCGCTTCTTATGTACTTCACATCCGGCACTTCCGGATACCCCAAGATCGCATGCCACAATCATAAGTATCCCCTCGGTCACTTCCACACAGCAAAGTACTGGCACTGTGTTGACCCCGATGGACTTCACTTTACAATTTCTGATACGGGCTGGGCAAAAGCTATGTGGGGTAAGCTCTACGGTCAATGGCTGTGCGAAGCAGCAACCTTTGTTTATGACTTCGACAGATTTGATGCCGCTGACATTCTTCCCATGTTCGCAAAATACCACATCACTACTTTCTGCGCACCTCCCACAATGTTGCGCATGATGATAAAGCAAGATATTTCCAAATACGATTTCTCGTCTGTGCGTCACATGACAACAGCCGGAGAAGCACTTAACCCCGAAGTTTACCGTCAATTTGAGAAGGCAACGGGACTTCAGATCCTCGAAGGTTTCGGTCAATCCGAAAGCACTATGATAATCGGTAACATGATCGGAAAGCCTCACAAGATCGGCTCAATGGGCAAACCTGCGCCTATTTACGATGTTAGCCTTGTAGATGCTGACGGCAATCCGGTTAAGACCAGTGAATCCGGAGAAATTGTTATCAATGTGAAAGATGGCGCACCTTGCGGTCTCTTTACCGGCTACTACGGTGATGAAGAAAAGACCCGTGAAGTATGGCACGACGGATTCTACCACACAGGCGACGTTGCATGGCGCGATGAAGACGGATTCTTCTGGTATGTCGGCAGAATCGATGACGTTATCAAGTCATCGGGATATCGCATAGGTCCTTTTGAAATAGAAAGCGTTATCATGGAGCTTCCTTATGTCCTTGAATGCGGTGTTTCGGCTGTTCCGGATGAAGTTCGCGGACAGATCGTAAAAGCAAGCATCGTGCTTGTTGCGGGCACCACACCGTCCGAGGAACTCAAAAAGGAAATTCAGACCTACGTCAAGGAAAAAACTGCACCTTATAAGTACCCAAGAATCGTTGAATTCCGCGAAAGCCTTCCCAAGACTGCCAGCGGAAAGATTCAGCGCAACAAGCTATAAATTCATAACAATAATGGCGGAGCTGAAGTATCAGCTCCGCCTCTTATTTTTAACTATGGTAAATCAAGTATTTTTGCGGGGTTATCGTATAGCATTTTATCTATCTCCGAAGATGAAACTCCTTCAAACTTCAGCATTTGAACAACTTCGCCAATAACAAACGTAAAAGAATTGAAAGATTCTCGCCTTTCCCCCGCCCATGTTCTGCCGGAAAACTGAACAAAAACACCACCATCGCGTGATAACAATATCTTATCGCTCCAGCCTCGAGAAACAAGCTCACACAAAGTTTCTATCTGTTCGTTGGAACCGTTCAATCTGTCAAACCCCAGATAAACTCCACGCCTTAATAATCCTTCAAGGTAATCAGCATCTGTACAGTCACTTGAATGACCAATGATGAGTCTTGAAAAATCCACACCGCATGATGAGAATATATCGATCTGAGTATCTGCAGTCTTTAACCAGTGCTCGTTGTGCGCAAACATCGGTAAGTGCGTCTTTTGCTGAGTCAGCGACATCGCTGTGATCAGCATTTTGTTATTCTCAGTAAAGCCGAGAGACCCCGTTGCACATTTCAATATGCCCGGAAAAACCGGGTTTTCTGTCTTATATGTATTATCGCATCCACGGGTACATTCATCAACAAAAAACTCTGAAAGCGAATTAGCATTCATACCCCTAAGATATCCATCTTCACTGTAATACATCCCGCAGGATGCTACAATATTCACTTTACTCTTATATGAGACTTCGCGCAGAAGGTCTATATCTCTGCCAAGATTGCTCGGTGTACCGTCGACAACAGTGGCAAGTCCAAACTTTTCACGTGCATCAGTAAGTTTTTTTACCGCGACATCAACCAGCTCGGTTCTGTCAAACCATCTGTCGCCCAAAGTGCGGCACAGATCGGGTGAACCGCAATATATATGCTCGTGGATAAGCGTCTTTCCAAGCTTTTCACGAGATATCGCTCCAAGAACAGTGTTTATCATGCTATCACTCTTTCGTTACCATAACAGCTATTCCGTCAGGAATTGCAGTGATCTTAGGATCCTTCTTACCAATAATCGCTTTTGCTTTGCAAAGAGCTTCGTCGAGAGAATGCGCAGGTATCATATGCATAGCCGAGATCACTTCATCCTGTACTTCGGAAACATAAATAACATTACAATGAAGAAGGATCCTCAAAAGTATCTGTGCCTCCCACTGGTCAGCAACCGTTTCGTTTCGGGTGCGCGCAAGAATGGTCTGCATTGTATTTGAAATGTCGTCATTGTCTGACAGCATATGATAAAAACTGTCGCCTCCGGTGCCATCGGATGAAGATGCAAGCATTATTATCACACCGCCGTGTTTAACAGTAGCTTCAGCCGCTGTCATTCCCTTTACAGCCTGGTATATATTTTGATCAAGCGGGTAACCGCCGTTAGTAGAAATTGCAATATCGGCAGGAACAGCTCTTACTCCGCACTGTGACAACAGAAAATCAGTTCCCTTCTTGTGTGCCTGCTCGAGATCGCCTGCCACTGCATATATAACACGTTTCTCGGCATCCAGCACAACGTTTACAATAAAGCATAACTTTGCGGTTTTTGCAGCCCATAGCATATCACGGTGTATAGGATTGTCGGCAAGAACTCCGGTGCGGGAGTATTCACTTGCAATGAATTCGGAACAGTGATTGGCGAGCACAGTAGTCTTCCCTGCTATTCCGGGTAAAACACTCTTTCGCCCGCCGGAAAAACCCGCAAAAAAGTGCGGTTCAATAAAACCTTCGGAAACAAGAAGATCTGCATCATACGCGATCTTATTTATCTCACACGCACCGCCCGACGGCAAAGTTCCGATATTAACGAGCATTTCGCGATCTTGACAATCATGTATGTATATATTTTCATGCTCAACGATATGCTCTCCAAACTTGTTTATAAGTTCATCGCGGGTAGTACCTCTGTGACAGCCTGTAGCGATCAATATGGTGATTTCGGCATCAGGGTTACCCATTCTTATCTCAGAAAGCATTGCAGGCATAATAACGCGGCTGGGAACCGGTCGCGTGTGGTCGCTTGCTATTATAACAATATTTTTCTTTCCTCTTGCAAGTTCACACAAACGAGGTGAACCGATTGGAGCTTCAAGCGCCTGACGAACAAGTGCTTCGGGTTCAGCCTGCGGCACATACTCTTCAATGGAAGATGTAAGTACTCCGCTAAGTTCGTTATCGTCAAAATTATGAGTGATCGTTGTTTTTCCGTACGGAAATTTTATCTCAGTCATGTTATATTCTCCTTATTTATCTTAATTAAAAAAACTTTTTAAGCTTTTAGCAATAGATAAAAGATACGTACAAAAAGGCATTAACATATCATCGCAAACTATTCCATAGACCATTTCAAAAGTAAGATCTCCATTATATCCTACAGACTTCAGCGCTTTCATGCACTTATCCCAATCAACATCACCTTGATATGGCGGAAGATGCAGATCATCGCCATGTCCGCAATCTTGAACATGCGTGCATTCTATATATTTTCCGAATTCAAGTATCTTTTCCGCCTGCTTTTCTTTAAATGCAAGACCTGCATGACCAAAATCCCAACAGCAGCAGACAGAATCGCTGTCAAATCTCTTTATTAAAGCCATAAGCTCCTCGCTTTTGGAAGAAAACCTACGGTAATTTTTAAATC
>JAFYUY010000095.1 GCA_017549405.1 Clostridia bacterium
ATATGTTAAAGCTCATGGTAAACGCAATAAATGCCATCGATATTGCCCACAGTGAACGTTGCCCTCTCCCCTTCCAGTCCTCGATGATCGAAGACTGCATAGGCAAAGGCAAGAGCCTTCAGGAGGGCGGTGCCGTATATAACTTTACCGGTCCCCAGGGATTTGGTGTTGCAAACATGGCAGACTCCCTTTACGCTGTGAAGACGCTCGTATTCGATCAGAAAAAGATAACAATGGCAGAGCTTAAGGATGCCCTTGACCACAACTTTGGTGAAGACATCCCCGACAAAATAGCGCAGGCAAGAACCCAAAAAGAAATCAAAAAACTTGCCGATTCCGGAAAAACCATTACCGAATCACTCATAATAGATACATACACTAAGATAAAGACACTCGGTATGCAGACTTTCCAGCGCACAAAATATCGCAAGGTGCGCGAACTTATCGATTCCATTCCGAAATTCGGAAATGACGATTCGATAGTTGACGCATTTGCGCGTGATGTGGCATATACATATACCCGTCCGATGGAAACCTTCAAAAACCCAAGATGCGGTATGTATCAGGCGGGACTTTATCCTGTTTCCGCAAACGTTCCTCTTGGCGCACAGACGGGTGCTACTCCGGACGGACGTCTCGCATATACACCGGTCGCAGACGGTGTTTCACCTTCTGCAGGCAAGGACACTCACGGTCCCACATCAAGTGCAAACTCGGTTTCAAAACTTGACCACGGAATTGCATCAAACGGAACTTTGTTTAATATGAAATTCCACCCGTCCGCCCTTGAAGGCCGTTCGGGTCTTGAAAGTTTTGTTGCTCTCGTTCGAGCTTATTTCGATCAAAAAGGCAGCCATATGCAGTTTAATGTCGTGAGTCGCGAAACTCTGCGCGATGCACAGGCGCATCCCGAGAATTACAAGTCCCTGGTTGTCCGTGTTGCAGGCTACAGTGCACTGTTCACCACCCTTTCAAAGTCGCTTCAGGACGATATCATCAACCGTACCGAGCAAGCAGGCTTCTGAAAAACGGAGAATAAAGCATGATCGAACAATATAAAGATGTGAAAGGAAGAATTTTTGATATTCAGAAATTCTCAGTTCATGATGGTCCCGGAATACGCACCATAGTATTTCTGAAAGGCTGTTTTCTTCGTTGCAAATGGTGTTGCAATCCCGAATCCCAGGAATATAAGATACAAAAGATGATTCGTGGAGGAAAAGAAACGCTTGTGGGAAAAGATGTGACCGTCGGCGAAGTGATGGAAGATATCTTAAAGGATGTCCCCTATTACAGGCGCTCAGGCGGCGGAGTAACTCTCTCAGGCGGTGAGTCGCTTGCGCAACCCGATTTCGCAGTCGCACTTCTTTCGGCTTGCAAAGAGTATGGTTTACATACCGCTATGGAAACCACAGGTTTTGCTGATTTTTCTGTTATAGAACGCTTTATACCGGTTTGCGATCTTTTTCTCATGGATATAAAGCACACAGACAGCCAAAAGCATAAAGAATTCACAACTCAGTCCAATGAGATCATTCTTGAAAACGCAAAGAGGATCGCGAAAACAGCCAGAGAGCTTGTTATACGCGTTCCCGTAATTCCAACTTTCAACGACACACCCGAGGAAATAGCTTCCATTGCTATGTTTGCAAAATCATTGGGCACAGTAAAACAGCTTCATCTTCTTCCATACCATAAACTTGGTTATGACAAATACATCGGTCTTTCACGCGAGTACCCCATGGGCGATATACAATCGCCTTCAAAGGAGCTTATGCTTCTTTTGAAAGAAACTGCAAGTGCATGCGGTCTTGATGTTGAAATAGGCGGATGATAAAAATCGAGGGAAAATGAATAACAACATTGAAAAGATCCTGTATTCTCACAATTCTTCAAACGAGGAAAAACTGCGAATAATCCAGGAGCTCGTACCCGGCAGGCAAATAACCCTTGCCCATATTATCGCCAATCCCGACAGCGAGCTTTATAAAAAGCTCGGTCTTGACCCGCGAATAGATTATAGTCATTCCGCAATAGGCGTCCTCACGGTAAGCCCTTGCGAAACTTCTATAATCTGCGCAGATATAAGCATGAAAGCTTCAGCCATTGAGCTCGGCTTTGTTGACAGATTCAGCGGCACGCTTGTTATCACCGGAACAATTTCCGATGTGGAAGCAGCTTTCCGCGCTGTTGCTGAATATACGCAAGAAAAGCTCGGCTACAACGTTTGCCCCATAACACGAACATAAGAATAAAATGAAAAAGCTTATCCTTATCGGCCGTAGTGAAAGCGGAAAGACCACTTTGATGCAGGCGTTACGCGGCGAAGAAATACATTACGCAAAAACCCAATATGTTTACAACGGTGATGTTTTGATAGACACACCGGGCGAATATATTCAGACTAAGCACCTCGGCGGAGCTCTTGCTGTTTATTCATACGAAGCAGATGTCGTGGGACTTCTCGTTAGCGCAACCGAACCCTTTTCGCTATTTGGTCCGAATATCGTTCCGATGGCAAACAGAGAGGTCATAGGAATCGTTACAAAAATCGATTCCCCGGATGCTAATATCCCACTTGCTGACCGATGGTTAAAACTTGCAGGCTGTGAAAAGATATTTCATGTAGATTCCACTCACTCTGTCGGAATATCCGATATCCTTGATTATCTTCATAACAATTAGAGTCTGCATCTCAAAAACAACTCACCTTGTCATGGTGAATACAAATTCGTAAGCATGGCGAAAGCCTACTTAAATATAAAAGTCCATTAAAATACATAAAAAGGAGATTGAAAAATGGCTTCAGAGTACGCAATTAAAGTTCAAATGTGCGAAATCGGTAAAAGAATCTATGACCGCGGAATGGTTGCCTCCAATGACGGTAATATTTCCGTAAAGGTTGGCGAAGACCAGTTCCTTTGCACCCCCACAGGTGTTTCCAAGGGCTTTATGACCCCCGAATACATCTGTAAAGTAAACGGCAGAGGCGAAGTTATCGAAGCAAACGAAGGCTTCCGTCCTTCTTCCGAAATCAAAATGCATATGAGAGTTTACAGAGAAAGACCCGACGTAAAATCCGTTGTTCATGCTCACCCTATGTATGCAACAGGTTTTGCTATCGCAGGTATTCCACTCACAGCTCAGATCATGCCCGAAGCAGTTATCGCTCTCGGCTGTGTTCCGATCGCTGAATACGGCTGCCCCTCCACAGAAGAAATTCCGGATGCTGTTTCCAAGTATCTCCAGCACTATGATGCAGTTCTTCTTGCAAACCACGGTGCACTTGCATTCTCCGACTCTCTCCTGAGCGCTTACCACAAGATGGAATCCGTTGAATTCTATGCTCAGCTGCTCTTTATCTCCACTATGCTCGGAGGACCTAAGGAACTTTCCGAAGATCAGGTTCAGCAGCTTTACGAGATTCGCCGCAAGTTCGGTATGACAGGTAAGCACCCCGCAGACCTCTGCCCCAACGTTGCAGCAGGCAAGCCCAGATGTCCTAATTGCGATGGAAGCTGCTCTTCCGGTTCTTCCTCCTGCAAGGATAGCGATGTAATTGCCGAAATCACTAAAAAAGTTCTCGCACAGCTCGGCAAATAATTATCGGTAATTATCATGAATAATTCCGATATGGAACAGTACGGCAAAGCTCTTATGAGTTGTGAAAGCGTTACTCTTATGCTTGCAAAGCGCATAGCTGCACGCATCGAAGAGAAGGCGGAACAAATGAACGTAAAGGCGGTTGTATCAATATGCAACACCGGCGCGCGCCCCGTTCTTACAGAATGCATGGACGATTCATACATTGCAAGCTACGATGTGGCGTTCAACAAAGCTTTCACATCAGTTTCGCTTAAAATGCCGACAATAAAACTCAAGGCTCTTACACAACCGCGCGGTCCTCTATACGGCATTCAGCACACAAATGCTGGTCAGATCGTAATCTTTGGAGGAGGCGAACCGCTCATGCTCAAAGGTAAAATAATAGGCGGCCTTGGAGTGAGCGGCGGAAATGAAGAGCAAGACACCGCGCTTGCGGCATACGGTGCTGCGTGCGTGGAAGAAGAAGCAAAAAAATGCCTGTAATGGAGTAAAACTATGGATTACAACAAGGACAATATCGAAGAGATCGTGAAACAGGTCCTTGCAGGGATGAAAGCAACATCGGTTTCCCCTGCTCCTGCCGCAAGATCTGCTTCCGGTTCAATTCCTAAGACAGCACGTGTTGCTATGCTTACCGGAATTGAAAAATTCGAACTCAAGAGCTATCCTATGCCCGAAGTCGGCGACAATGACATTCTTGTCAAGGTCGAAGGCTGCGGTGTTTGCGGAACTGACGCTCACGAGTACAAAAGAGACCCGTTCGGTCTCATCCCCGTGGCTCTCGGTCACGAAGGAACCGGTGAAATTGTTAAGATGGGTAAAAACGTTACCGTAGACAGTGCCGGAAAACCTCTTAAGGTCGGTGACAAGGTCGTTTCCTGCATGATATTCAAGGACAACCCCGATATCACAATGTTTGACCTTAACAAACAGAACGTTGGCGGTGCGGATGTTTACGGACTTCTTCCCGATGACAACTATCACATGAACGGTTGGTTTGCCGATTATATTCTCATCAGAGAAGGCTCCACCATATTCAACGTAAGCGACCTTGATCTTGATTCAAGAATCCTTATCGAACCTTGTGCCGTTCTTATCCATGCGGTAGAACGTGCCAAGACGACCGGAATACTCCGATTCAACAGCCGTGTTGCGGTTCAGGGATGCGGTCCCATCGGTCTTATCTGTATCGCAGTTCTCAGAACTATGGGTATAGAAAACATCGTTGCAGTTGACGGAAATGCCAAGAGACTTGAATTTGCCAAGAGAATGGGTGCTGACACAACAGTAAACTTCACAGAGCACAAGGGAATCGAAGCTCTTACCGAAGCAGTTAAGGATGCGTTCGGCGGCTATCTTGCCGATTTTGCATTCCAGTGCACAGGAAACCCTGTGGCACACGCTAATGTTTACAAATTCATCCGCAACGGCGGCGGTCTTTGTGAGCTCGGCTTCTTTATCAACGGTGGAGATGCAAGCATCAACCCCCACTTTGATATCTGCGCAAAGGAAATAACAACAGTTGGTTCCTGGGTATATACCCTGCGTGATTACGCTACTACTTTTGATTTCCTCAAGAGAGCAATAGCAATAGGACTTCCGATAAAAGAGCTTATTACTCACAAGTATCCGCTCGAGCAGATCAACGACGCTTTCATCACAAATGTCAAGATGGAAGGCCTTAAGATCGCTGTTGTAAACAAATAATCGGCTGATTTAAAATCACGATTCGAAAGGATTATAAATGATGACACAAGCAGTCGGTATAATCGAGGTCTACGGTCTTGTAGCAGCATTTGCTGCTCTTGATGCAGGTTGTAAAGCCGGCAACGTTACCGCTGAGACCTTTGACAGAAACACACCGAGCAATCCCGACGGACTTAAGGTACCGCTTATAGTATCTGTTAAGTTCCGCGGAAGCGTTGATTCAGTAACAGCAGCCGTTGATGCTGCAGAAGTCGCTGCAAACAGCGTATCGGGTGTTATAACAAAACACATAATAGCACGTCCCGAAAATATGACAGACAAAATGCTTGCTCTGTCGGGACTTG
>JAFYUY010000096.1 GCA_017549405.1 Clostridia bacterium
AATAAAAATTAAATTTGTGTTTTTTGGTGACTTTGTTGCCGAAAAACACTCCTATATGAGGCGTTTTCGGTGAGAAAATGCCTCATGGGGGGAGTTCACGAGGGGGAACTCGTTCCCCTTCGTGAAGCGTGGAGCACATGCGACACGCTCAAGCGGGAGGACATTGTCCTCCCGCATATTTTTAAAAGTTTATTCAGTTTTCAAACGCAGCATATATTGTGCGGATGGATTCTTCGAAATCGTCATTATTCACGCCTATGATAATATTAAGCTCACTGGAACCCTGGTCGATCATTCGGATATTGATATTTGCCTCAGCAAGCGCTCCGAATATCTTAGCTGCAGTACCGCGCATATTCTTCATACCGTGACCTGCCACTGCAACAAGGGCAATTCCCGATTCAACGTCTATTGAATCCGCATTTGTTTCTTCAAAAAGATCGGCAATGAGTTCGCTTTTATCCTCGGCGATCGCAAGATCGTTTACAACCACAGACATTGTGTCGATGCCCGACGGAAGATGTTCAAAGCAAACATTATGACGCTCAAGAACTTCAAGCACACGTCTGCCAAAACCAACTTCTTCGTTCATGCGGTCTTTTTCGAGCGAGATTACGGAGAAATTCTTCTTACCCGCAATACCTGTGATAACATTTGAATTTTCCTCGTCACCGGGAATGGTGGAAACGCTGGCAACTATCATTGTACCGCAGTCTTCGGGTTTATTGGTGTTGCGGATATTGATGGGAATACCTGCCGATTTTACGGGGAAGATAGCGTCCTCATGAAGAACTGTCGCACCCATGTAGGAAAGCTCGCGAAGCTCACGGTAAGTGATAATGCCGATAGGACGGGGATTGTTTACTATTCTGGGGTCTGCACACAGGAAACCCGAAACGTCTGTCCAGTTTTCATAAAGATCGGCACGCGCCGCCTTTGCCACAATAGCACCGGTTATATCGGAGCCGCCTCTGGAGAATGTTTTGATTGTATCATTAGCGGAAACACCGTAGAAGCCGGGGATAACAGCACGTTCCACATTTTTGAGTCTTTCCGAAAGCACATAATCCGTATGGTCTGCGGCATATCTGCCGTTTTCGTCAAAGAAAATAACTTCGGCAGCATCTATAAAAGCATAACCGAGATATTCCGCAAGTATCTTACCGTTGAGATATTCTCCGCGGCTTGCAGCATAATCTCTGCCTACCTTTGCACGCATTGCGGATTTGATCTCGGCAAAATCATCTTCCAGCGAAAGAGTAAGTGAAAGAGCGGAGATTATGTCGTTATATCTTTTTTCGATGAGGGCAAATTCCTCGTCAAACTTTTCACCGCGCTTTGCAAGATCATAACAACGGTAAAGCATATCGGTTATTTTGATATCTTCGGAAAAACGCTTGCCCGGTGCGGAAGGAACGATGTATCTTCTGTCAGGGTCTGCGTTTATGATGTCTTTAACCTTTTTAAACTGATTTTCATCGGCAAGAGAGCTTCCGCCGAACTTTGCTACTTTGATTCCCATAGTGTTCTCCTGAAAATTATATAATTAATAAAAAGTGCATAAAAATACATTTTTTGCATTTACACATAATAGGTATAGTTTATCAAATTCTTTGCACTTTGTCAAGATAAAACGGTGGTATTGATACGCTCACAATATACCGATTATACATATTTTTTGCAGTATTTGACAAAATAGCTATAAAATTAACATTTCATTAATCATTTTCCTTTTTTAATGTTGTAGTATAGTGACGTATGCTGAATAAGCGTTAAAAATAATTAATTTTATAAACTCGGAGGCATTTATCATGGCCGCTAACAAAGACAGCAACCTTTACAAATTTGAATCCAACCAGGAAGTAAAAGAGATCGACGTTTCCAAAAAAGTAAGAGTGGGAATCATCGGCACGGGATGGATCGCAGAATCCCACATCGCAGGCTACAAAAAGCAGCCCGACGTTGAAGTTGTGGCACTTGCAGACCTTATTCCCGGAAAAGCGGAAAAGTTCAAGGCAACCCACGGAGTTGACGGGGCTACCTGCTACGAAGGCGAAAACGCTCACCTCAAAATGATAGAAGCCGAAAAGCTCGACGCAGTAAGTGTTTGCACCTACAACAGAGCACACACGGTGTGCACCATCGATGCACTCAAGCACGGTCTTGACGTTATGCTCGAAAAACCCATGTGTGTTACCATGGAAGAAGCCGTTGCTATCCGCAAGGCAGAAAAGGAAACCGGCAAATTCGTTTCTGTAGGCTTCCAGCCCAGATACGATGCAAGACTTATGCAGCTTAAGGAAATCGTAAATTCCGGTGTGCTCGGCAAGATATACTATATACAGACAGGTGCGGGCCGCAGACACGGCATCCCCACCCCCTTCGGCACAACATTTATCGAAGACAAGACCGCAGGTCTCGGTGCTCTTGCAGACATCGGATGCTATTCCCTCGACCTCGTGCTCAGCGCTATAGGTTATCCCAAGCCGCTTACCGTTTCCGGTCACAGATGCGACTATTTCGGCAAGAAGTCTTCTTACTACAAAAACCCCGACCACCCCGAATATGCGGACCTCTTCTCGGTTGACGATTTTGCTTCCGCTTACATACGCATGGAAGATGACATTATCCTTGACTTCCGTATTGCGTGGGCGATGCACATGGACACCATGGGCGACCACATAATCCTCGGCACCGAGGCGGGTATCCGAATTCCCGCCGACGGCAGCGAGCTTATAGTTTACAGCGATATGGGCAACAACCGCGTAAAGACCGTTGTTCCCAAGGCTCCCGACCTTCCCTACACACCTTTTGAAGGCAAGCTTCGCGCATTTATAGATGCGGTAAAGACAGGCGGTCCCGCACCCATCCCCACTTCCGAGATCATTTACAACCAGGCTATCATATCGGGTATTGCGGAATCCTGCAAGCAGGGAAAAGAGATCGTTATCGATATTCCTGAAATATAAAACCATTTGTGAGGGGGCGTGCCCCCTCACCTTTTTTATAAAATGTCGGTTGACAAAATATACATTATATGATATACTTTTATATAATATGCCAAAATGGGAAAATAATTGAGAGGATATAAAAATGACGATTTACGAAGAACTCAAAGCCCGTGGCCTTATTGCCCAGGTAACAAATGAGGATGAGATCCGTGACCTTATAAACGAAGGAAAAGCAACCTTCTATATCGGCTTTGACTGCACAGCAGACAGCCTTACCGCAGGTCACTTTATGGCGCTTACCCTTATGAAGCGTCTGCAGATGGCAGGCAACAAGCCCATCGCTCTTATCGGCGGCGGCACCACTATGATCGGTGACCCTTCGGGACGTACCGATATGCGCAAAATGCTCACAAAAGAAGACATTGACCACAATGCCGAATGCTTTAAGCGTCAGATGGAAAAGTTCATCGATTTCGGTGAAGGCAAGGCAATGATGATAAACAATGCCGAC
>JAFYUY010000097.1 GCA_017549405.1 Clostridia bacterium
GATAAATTCGTCAAGATTTCTGTCATTTTTCGACAGAATGCGATTGGGTATGATACTTAAAAATGATGAAATGTTTTTTGTTTCCAGCGATATGCACAACATGGTATCCCGCAGAAATACAATGAAAACAGCATATACTACGGCAAAGAAATATTTTAAAGACAAGGCAGACGAACTGTTTTGCTACAATGCCGCAAGATATTTTAATATTGATATAAATGCAAAATGAGGCTGAGTCGTAGACTCAGCCTCGCTTTTTGCTAATATATATCTTTGTTTATGCCCAGAACATTCCATTAGGCTTGGGTTCGCTGATAATAACAGAACGCAGGAAGGATATAGCCTTTTCAAGACCTTCCTTGCTTGTCATATAGCTGTCTTCGTGTTCAATGCTCATAACATGGTTATAACCAACGAGCTGGAGCATGGAAACCATTTCCTTCCACGCTTCAACGCTGGTGCCGTAGCCGAGGCTGCGGAATACCCAGGAGCGGTTGATCTCATCGCCGTAATGCTTGCAGTCAAGCACACCGTTTACAGCGTTGTTGTATCTGTCGATCTTGGTATCCTTTGCGTGGAAGTGGAACATTGCGCCCGCCTTACCTATAACGCGGATCGCTTCTGCGGGGTCGATTCCCTGCCAGATGAGGTGGGAGGGATCAAAGTTTGCACCGATGCAGTCGCCTACTGCATTACGGAGCTTGAAGAGAGTTTCGGGGTTGTAAACGCAGAAACCGGGATGCATTTCAAGGGCGATCTTTGTTACACCATATTTCTTTGCAACCTCTGCCTTTTTCTGCCAGTAGGGGATGAGAACATCATTCCACTGATAGTCAAGGACCTTAAGGTATTCTTCGGGCCAGGGGCATGTTACCCAGTTGGGCATTTTATCTTCGGGAGAACCGCCGGGGCATCCGGAGAATGTGATAACTGTGTCGAGTTCAAGCTCGTTTGCAAGCTTGCATGCTCTGTCGAATTCATAATCGCACTTCTGTGCAAATTCCTTATCGGGAGAAACACCGTTGCCGTGAACGGAAAGTGCGGAAATAATAGTGCCATACTTGGGGAAAAGCTCTTTATAGGCTTTGAGCTGCGCTTTGTCGGCAAGGAGAGCCTCTGCATCGCAATGAGCGGAACCGGGATATCCGCCAACGCCTATTTCTACTGCTTCCACACCGAGGGAGCTTACGTATCTGAGCATATCCTCAACGGGCATATTACCAAGCGGTACTGTTACAAGACCGAGTTTCATAGTTTTATATTCCTTTCAAAAATGTATTTCAGTTTTCAAAATAGAAGGGTTTTCCTGTTTTTGCGGAAGTGTAGATACCTTCAAGTATCTGTGTTACGCAGTATGCCTGCTCGGGAAGAACAAAAGGTTCTGTGTCGTTGATAATAGACTGGATCCAGCGGAAAGCTTCCATGTCACCGGGAGTGGGAGCACCGCTGCCTTCATAAAGCGGAATTCCTCTTACATTAAGGTCGGGCTTTGTAACATACTGCTTGCCGTGCATAATACCATTGATACGAACTCCGTCGAGCATATCTGCACCCGCCTTTGTTCCCGCAAGAGTGGTAATTGCTTCACGGGTGTCGAGAAGGTTGATTGCCCAGGAGGATTCGAGGTTGATAACAGCGCCGTTTTCCATAACAATGAAACCGAACGCACTGTCTTCTGTTGTGAACTTTGCAGAATTCCAGTCACCGCCGGGATTTCCGGTGTTTTTCTGATCGTTGAGCTTGTGGAATGTCTGACCTACGCAGTACTTGGGCTTATAGTTGTTCATGCACCAGAGAGTGAGGTCGAGAGCATGGGTTCCGATATCAATAAGCGGACCGCCGCCCTGCTTTTCTTCTTCGATAAATACGCCCCATGTGGGAACACCTCTTCTTCTGAGAGCAGTTGCTCTTGCGTAGTAGATGTCGCCGAGCTCGCCATTGTCGCACATTTCCTTAACAAGCATTGCGTCATTGCGCTGTCTGTTCTGATAGCCGATGGTGAGCTTTTTGCCTGTTCTCTTTGCAGCATCGAGCATCTTTTTTGCTTCAACAGAGTTTATTGCCATGGGCTTTTCGCACATAACATGCTTACCTGCTTCAAGGGCATCAACTGTGATATAGCTGTGGTCGATGTTGGGAGTAAGAACATGAACAACATCGATAGATTTGTCAGCAAGGAGCTGTTTGTAATCTGTGTAAACCTTTGCATCGGGTGTTCCGAAATCCTTCTTTGCCTTTTCGGCTCTTTCGATCACAAGGTCACAGAAAGCGACCATTTCGCACTCCTTAACTTTTGCAAGGGCAGGCATGTGCTTTGCGTTGGCAATACCGCCGCAACCAATAATGCCTATTTTTAACTTTGCCATATAAATGTACCTCCGGTAAATTTTAAAATATACATGTCAAACATATATAGCTATAATAATTATACTTCATTACATCGGTTATTTCAAGCATTTTTTTAAATATAACTTCAAATATGCCAATATTAATAATTTTAAGTTGCTTTGTTTGTGGATATTGTTATTCGAAATACTTTTTGAGATAGTGCCCGGTGTACGATTTTTCGCATTTTGCCACTTCTTCCGGAGTGCCGCATATCACCACGGTTCCGCCGCCGTCTCCGCCTTCGGGTCCGAGATCGATGATGTGGTCTGCACATTTTATCATTTCAAGATTATGCTCTATGACAATAACGGTATTGCCCGTGTCCACAAGGCGCTGGAGCACCTCTATCAGCTTTTCCACATCGGCAGTATGAAGTCCTGTTGTGGGTTCATCAAGAATATAAACGGTACGTCCGGTAGCGCGTTTTGCAAGCTCTGTGGCAAGCTTTACGCGTTGCGCTTCACCTCCCGAAAGGGTGGTGGATGCCTGACCTATCTTTATATATCCGAGTCCCACTTCGGATAAAGTCTGAAGCCTTCGCTTCAAAGACGGGAGATTGCCGAAAAATTCAAGACCTTCGTCCACCGTCATATCCAAAACATCATAAATGTTTTTGCCTTTGTATTTTACTTCAAGCGTCTCGCGGTTATATCTTTTGCCTTTGCACACATCGCATGTCACATAAACGTCGGGCAGAAAGTGCATCTCTATTTTCAAAAGTCCGTCGCCCTGGCAGGCTTCACATCTGCCTCCTCGAAGATTAAACGAGAAGCGGTCCTGCTTGTAGCCGCGGATCTTTGAATCGGTGGTGGAAGCAAAAAGTGCTCGGATATCGGTGAAAAGTCCCGTGTATGTGGCGGGGTTTGAACGGGGTGTTCTTCCGATGGGGGACTGGTCTATGTTTATCACCTTGTCAAGCAAGTCCACGCCTTCCACCCGCAAATGCTTGCCCGCGGTGGTGTGTGCACGGTTGAGCTGTTTTGCCAGCACGTTATAAAGTATTCCGTTCACAAGAGAGGATTTTCCCGAACCCGAAACACCCGTAACGCAGGTGAAAGTACCAAGCGGGAAGGAAACATCTATGTTTTTAAGATTGTGCTCACACGCACCCAGCACACGTACAAAAGAACCGTTTCCGGGACGTCTTTTTTCGGGCATGGCAATTTTTCTTCTACCCGAAAGGAAGTCCGCTGTCACGGAATTTTTGCATTTCATAAGCTGAGTCGGGGTTCCCGCTGCAACGATCTCTCCGCCGTGAACACCCGCACCGGGGCCAATATCCACAATATAGTCCGCGGCAAGCATTGTATCCTCATCGTGCTCCACGACAATCAGCGTGTTGCCCAGATCACGTAGCTTTTTAAGGGTGTCTATAAGTTTTTCGTTATCGCGTTGATGAAGTCCTATACTCGGCTCATCAAGAATATAAAGAACTCCCATGAGGGATGAACCTATTTGCGTTGCAAGTCGTATTCTCTGACTCTCACCGCCCGAAAGTGAACCCGCAGGGCGAGCCATGGTGAGATATCCGAGTCCTACGTTTGAAAGAAATCCGAGACGTGCCTTTATCTCCTTAAGTATGTCGCGTGCAATCTCCGAATTCTTACCTGTCATTTTTATTTCATTAAAGAATTTGCTTGCATCACCAACGGAAAGGTCGCATACCTCCGCAATGTTTTTTTCGCCCACCGTTACCGCAAGAGGTTCTTTTTTAAGTCTTTTTCCTCGGCAGGATTTGCAGCTTATTTCTTCCATAAACTGCTCGTAATATTCACGCATCTCGTTATTGTCGAGTGCGGCTTTGTATCTGCGGTCAATATCGTTGAGCATACCTTCAAAGGGAACTGTATATATTCTTCCGGAATATTTAAGGTCGTATCTTCCGGTGGTGCCGTAAAGAATGGCATCATATGCCTCGGTCGAGAGCTTTTCTATTGGTGTGGAAATGGAAAAACCGTATTCTGCAAGCACCTGGTCATAAAGCGAACCCGTCCATCCGCGCTTATCCATGGATTTGAAGCCGTTGCAAATACATGCTCCGTCACGCAGGGAAAGACTTCTGTCGGGCAGAAGCTTTTCGGGAGAGAGTACCTTCGTTTGACCCAGTCCGTCACAGTCGGGACATGCTCCGAAAGGACTGTTGAAGGAAAACATACGGGGTTCAAGCTCGCCAAGGCTTATACCGTGCTCGCGGCAGGCATAGTTCTGAGAGAATTCCAGAATGTTGCGGTCATTCTCTGCATCGGGAAGAAAAACAGAAACCATACCGTCTGCAAGGGCGCAGGCGCTTTCAACCGAATCGGTAAGGCGGGAACGTATGTCAGGCTTCATAACAAGTCTGTCCACGACTATTTCTATGTTGTGCTTTTTGTTTTTATCAAGACCGAAATCCTCACCCAAAGTAAGGACGGTGCCGTCCACACGCACGCGCACAAAACCATTTTTCTGCGCATCGGAAAACACTTTTTCATGCATGCCCTTTTTGCCTTTTACAACAGGGGCAAGGATCATGAATTTTGTGTGCTCGGGAAGCTCCATGATGCTGTCTATTATGCCGTCTATGGTCTGCTGCTCTATTTCTTTGCCGCATACGGGGCAATGAGGGATTCCCGTTCTGGCATAAAGCAAGCGGAGATAGTCATATATTTCCGTAACGGTACCCACGGTGGAACGGGGGTTTTTGGAGGTTGTTTTCTGATCTATGGAAATAGCAGGAGAAAGTCCCTCTATGGAATCCACATCAGGCTTGTCGAGCTGACCAAGAAACATTCTTGCGTATGACGAAAGCGATTCCACAAATCTGCGGTGACCTTCGGCATATATCGTATCGAAGGCAAGGGAGGATTTACCGGAGCCCGAAAGTCCCGTAAATACCACAAGCTTGTCCCTTGGAATTTCCACATCGGTATTTTTAAGATTGTGCACCCGTGCACCCGTAACCTTTAGCGTTTTATTTGTCATTTTGCTGCCTTTCGGAAATATGTTTATAATTACTATTATTTTATCACAAAATTTTAAAAATGTACAGCTTTTTTCCGAATCTTTGCAAAAGCCTTGAAATATGGCGGAATATAATGTATAATCAAACCAAATAAGCTTTTTATTCATTGAGAAGAAAAGTATTAATTATCCCCCGTGAAAGGAATGGAAAAACAATGAAACATTATCTTGGAATAATCGGATTCGGAGGCATGGGCGGCTGGCACCGGAGATATGCCATGCAGAGCGATGTTGTGGAGCTTGCGGGAATTTATGATATCGACCCCATAAGATGCGATGCTGCACGTGAGGCGGGAATCCACGCATACGGCTCCCTTGAAGAGCTTCTTTCAGACGAAAGAATAGATATAGTTACCATAGCCACTCCAAATGAAGTACATAAAGAAATTGCCATAAAGGCAATGCAGGCGGGTAAAAATGTTATCTCCGAAAAACCCGTTACCCTTTGCACAGAAGATCTTCAGGAAATGATAGATGCATCGAAAAAGTACGGCAAAGTCTTTTCCGTTCACCAGAACAGACGCTGGGATGTGGATTTTCTTATGACAAAGAAGCTTTACGATTCAAAAGAGATAGGCAGACTCTTTACCATTGAATCCCGTATTCACGGCTCGCGCGGTATTCCCGGTGACTGGCGCGGAAAGAAAGAACACGGCGGCGGAATGCTTTATGACTGGGGCATCCATCTTATCGACCAGGCATTGCAGGTGGTTTCCGACAGCAAGGTTTCTGAAATCTTCTGCCGTTTTGACCATCTTACAAACAAAGAAGTTGACGACGGTTTCCGCATGGATATCACCTTTGAAAACGGGGTACGCTATCTTGTGGAAGTGGGCACTTATAATTTCGTTTCCATGCCCCGTTTCTACATTCTCGGTGAGATGGGCTCTGCCATTATCCGTGACTGGCAGGATAAGTGCGAAGTGGTACGCTGCAAGGAATGGTATCAGTCAAATGTTACCCCCGTAGTAACAGCGGCAGGTCTTACAAAGACCATGGCACCAAGAGATGAGCTTACAACGGAAACGTATTACAACGAAAGACCCGCTTCCGATGTGCATGATTATTACCGCAATTTCTGCAAGGCAGTTGAGGGCACCGAAGAACAGATAGTAAAACATACTGAAATGATGAGAGTTCTCAAGGTCATCGAAGCGGGATTTGAATCCGTTGAAAGAAACGCACCCGTCAAAGTTGACATTTAACATTTTTACATAAACACAGCCGATTGCAAGGAGTGATATTTTGGCACAGGAAGTATATTTGCAGAATGAAGAAGAAAAGAAATACGGTGTGTTGTTGGCATCGTTGTATTTTTCGGCAAACGATGCCGAGCGTGCCGAAAGATCCCTTGCCGAATTAAGGTCTCTTGCGGAAACCGCACTTGCAGGCAGAGAGTGTGAGTTTTTCTATCTTACCCAGTGCAGACCATCTCCGGAAGCGGCAACATATATCGGCACGGGAAAAGTGGAAGAAGCGGCAGAGCTTTGCAAAAATCACGGCATTGAGCTTGTGGTATTCGACTGTGAGCTTTCCCCCTCTCAGATAAGAAACCTTGAAAACGGAATATCCGCAAAGGATTCGGAGCTTCGCGTTATCGACCGCACCATGCTGATACTTGATATCTTTGCACGCCATGCCGTTACCGGTGAGGGTAAATTGCAGGTAGAGATCGCTCAGCTCAGATACACATCCCCCCGTCTTACGGGCAAGGGTGTGGAAATGTCCCGTCAGGGCGGTGCATCCTCCAGCGGTTCTGTTGGTGCCCGTGGCCCCGGTGAAACAAAGCTTGAGACCGACCGCCGTCATATAAAAAGGCGCATTGCATCTCTTGAGGAACAACTTGAGACCCTTGAAAACACGCGCGACACCATGCGTAAGCAGAGAACAAAATCAAATATTCCCGTGATCGCCATTGTGGGTTACACAAATGCGGGCAAATCCACACTGCTTAATTATCTTACGGATGCGGGAATTCTTGCCGAGGACAAGCTTTTTGCAACACTTGATCCAACGGTGAGAAAGCTGGAATTGCCATCGGGGCTTGAGGTGCTTATGACCGATACCGTAGGCTTTATAAACAATCTGCCCCACGGACTTGTAAAAGCATTTAAGAGCACCCTTGACGAGGCAAAATATGCGGATGTTCTTCTTATTCTGATAGATGCATCCGATGAGGATGCACAGCTTAAGACTGAGGTTACGGAAAAAATACTTTCAGAGCTTGGTGCGGGCGGAAAACCCACTATCTATGTTTTCAACAAATGCGACAGGCTGGACATGATTCCTGAAAAGAACACCTTTGGTGATAAAAAAGCCGTGTTTATTTCCGCTGCAACAGGATACGGCACAGATGAGCTTTTAAAGATCATGGAAGAAGAACTTTCTTCCTCTCTTGTGCAAACAAAATTTGTTTTCCCATTCAACGACCAGGGTCCCTTAAACACCCTTTACGGCAAAGCAACGGTACTGTCCGTGGAATATACAGAAAACGGAACGGAAGCAGTTGCGCTTGCCGATTCCAAAATACGCGGAATGCTTGCAAAATATATCTGTGAAGAATAAAAACATTTCAGAGGGCTTGAACATGAAATTTATCGAAGAAAAAGCAAAACAAATACCTCTCTATGGAGAATATGATGTTGTTGTGGTAGGCGGAGGGATTGCGGGAATTGCAGCAGCTCTTGCCGCAACACGTCATGGCGCAAAGACGCTTCTTGTTGAAAAGCAGTTTGCACTCGGCGGTCTTGCAACGCTCGGTCTTGTTACAATATATCTCCCAATATGCGACGGATGCGGACGTCAGGTAAGCTTTGGCATTGCCGAGGAGCTTTTAAAGCTTTCCATTGCTAAAGGCTGGGAAGGAAGATATCCCGAAGCCTGGCTGCGTGAGGACTCCACTCTCGAAGAAAAACTCAAACAGCGCTATATGGTGGAATTCAATGCCCAGATGTTCATGATACTTGCCGAACAGCAGTTGCTTCGCGAAAATGTGGAGATACTTTACGGCACAAGTGTGTGCGCAGCTGAAACTGAGGATAAAAAGGTACATACACTTTTTATTGAAAATAAATCCGGAAGATCCGCCATCCGAGTAAAGAGCGTGGTAGATGCCTCGGGCGATGCCGATGTCTTTGCCCTGGCAGGTGCAAAAACTGTGAATTTCAGCAAGGGCAATATCCTTGCCGCATGGTATTACGGCACTGAGGACGGTAAATATATGATACATCCCATCGGCTGCTGCGATGTGCCCGATAACGAAAAGGACGAGCGCAAGGGTCCCGAGCTTCTTTCAAACCGCAGATTTACGGGACTTGACGGAAAAGAACTTTCCGAAATGGTGGAAATGTCACACGCCCAGGTGCTCAATCACTTCACAGCGGGTGGCAAGGGCATTTGCGAAGGTCATATGATAACCACCATTGCCACCATTCCCCAGGTACGTATGACGCGCCGCCCCGAGGGAAAATTCACTCTGGACGTTACAGATGACCACAAATATTTTGAGGACAGCGTGGGACTCATCTCCAACTGGAAAAAGCCCGGTCCCATTTATGAAGTACCCTTCGGAAGCCTTTACGGACAAGACCTGAAAAATGTCATTGCCGCCGGCAGATGCATTTCAAACACCGATAACATGTGGGACGTTACCCGTGTTATTCCCTGCTGCTCCGTTACGGGGCAGGCGGCGGGTACTGCGGCTGCCATGTCCGATGATTTTGATGCCCTTGATGTGAAAAAGCTTCAGAATGCCCTTGAAAAAGACGGCGTTGTGCTTCATATCTGAAAACGTGAAAATCTGTGAGTCGTATTATTCGCACACAACAAAAGGTGCAGAAGAATTATTCGCTCTCTTCAAAACCTAAGATGCATTTTTTATCAATTCTAAAAAAAGAAAACCGTCGGCTAACGACGGTTTTCTTAGGTTTCAGATAATTCTTTTGAAATTTCATTTTAGCGCACAGCATATGGGGTTTGCTTGTGCGGACAGCGGCAAGCACCCCGCCCTAAAATAAAGAACTTTTCAGCATTTTCTTCGGTTATTACACCGTAATACACTTATTGTACCGTAATAACCGTTTCTTTGTCGAAGTTTTCGGAAATGGTAAATTCAGTTTTGTATTCCTTGTTGTCTGCGAAATACAAAAGCTCGTATTCGCCCTTGAATCCGCGGAAGGACATTCTTCCGCCGTCATCGGTTTCTCCGCAGACGTTTGTGACCCACTCGTTTTTAATAAGATCTTTAACAACTTTAAATGCGGGTTTTTCGCTCATATCAAAATTCAAAAGTCCGCCGCCGTAAACGTTTTCGCCCGAGGTCATATCGCCCAGGGGTGCGCCGTGGCTGTAACCGTCAACCAGATTCCAATATACAATAGAATCTGTGGACCGATGTGAAAACCACAACGTATAAAGCATTCTGATAAGTTCTGCCTGAATATCCTCGTCCTCTTTTCCGTACGCGTAAGACGGAACTGTGACTTCGGAAATGTGCAGAGGCTTTCCGAACTCTCCGAAGGTATCCAGCACATCATATACAATAAGGGGATTATAACGGTTTTCTCCGCGCTCCATCTCTTTTTCACGCGGGCAGAACATATGCATTTGCAGACCTATTCCGTCGAAATGAACGTTTTTTTGCTCCAGATTTTCAAGCTGCATATAAAAGCCGGAGCGGTTATGCTTAAAGCCCTCCCAGATCTGAGCCGCTTCGTTTATAAACAAGGTATTTCTGTCGAAATATTTTCTTGCCAGAGCATGGCTCTTTTCAACCATACGTCTGTCACGGTAAATTGCAGTGGAAGTGTAGGGATTCCAGCAAAGTGTTTCGTTTATAACATCCCAGTCACGGATATCTTCTTTATATCGGTTGGAAATTTCTTCAAAATGGCGGTCGTATTCCAGCCACAAATCTTCCGCATTTCCCTTGAACCACTCGGGAGAAAACGCATCGTAAACAAGGCAGTGACCTTTCATTCCAATTCCGTTTTCCCTGCAGTATTCCACACAAAGATCGGGGGAGGGACGGCGATATACGCGCGGAGAATCCTTAGCATAGCGCGGTTTTCCCTTTTCAGGCTCCAGTCCGTTCCAGTAAAAGGGGACAATGGCATAATTAAAGGTATCGGCAAAAATTTCGCGGTATAGCTTGTTTTTTTCCTGTGTTTCAAATTCATCCAGCATAAAAAGATTGCATCCGAATTTGTAAGAATGCTTTTTAAGCTTTGCCTGAAAACGAATTCCCTTTATGGGATCGCCCTTGGAGTCTTTGAATACAAGCTGCGCCTTTCCCTTGCGGTATAATTCTATTCCGCTTTCAGTGCGGCTCTTATAAAGATCATAATTCCGATTTAATGCACTAAAAACTGTTTCACGTCTATTCATAACAAAACCTCCGCATATTTTTATATCATTATAGCTTATTTTCCCGCAAGTTTTCAACCATTATTTTTTGTTTTTTGTACACTATTTTCTGCTTTTGCATCAACGGGTGGGTAAAGAGCGCCAAAAGAAAGTTTTTGTATTTTGCATTTTTTCTCCGCACAAAAACGAATCTGATGAAAAATTGCTGCGTCACAATCTGAGGGGACTGCAAATATTGCAGTCCCCTTCTTTATAATTTATATTATTCTTCGGTTTCGTCACCGTATGCGATAACAACACGTCTGTCGCTTTCGGAGCCGATGGAATAAGTATGAACACCGCGGATATTCTGTATTTCGGAATGGATTATGCGGCGCTCATATGCCGCCATGGGTTCAAGAGTCATGTTGCGGCGGTAATTAAGTGCTTTGTTTGCCATGCGGCGGGCAAGCTCCTTGAGCTTTTCCTCGCGCTTTGCACGGTAATTTTCGGCATCAATGGAAACCTTGATATACTGATGTCCGGATTCTTCTTTGGGGAATTTGCTTGCGGCAAGGTTTGCAAGATACTGGATGGAATCAAGCACATCTCCGTGATGGCCGATAAGGATTCCAAGACCTCTTCCCTCACCCTCGTTTCTGGAGCTTATCTCAACCGAGATATTCTTTTCCACAAGGGATTTGCCTTCGGGAATATTTTCGCTGACGTCAACGATCTTTGCTTCGGCATCTATTCCCATGTTGCGTATGAGAGTATTGAGGAAGTTAAGGGTGAGTTCCTCGGCGGTATCCTTTGCGCACACCTTTACTTTTGCATCAACCGCGCCTATGCCGAAAAGACCTTTCTTGGGTTCTTCGATAACTGTGTATGTTACGGATGAAGCATCTCTGCCAAGCTTTTCCGCGCCCAGCGCCACTGCAGCTTCAACCGTTTTTGCAGATACTATAATTTCCATAAAATTTATTTCTCCTTAAAATTTGTTCAAGGTCTTTTCTTTGCCTTGGGTGCCTTACCCACCGCTTTTACGTGGGCAAGATATTTTTCTTTTATTCCCTTCTTTGCATATATAAAGGGAGAATTTTCCTTCTTTTTCTTGAGTGCAGCCTTAGATACCGGTTGATTTACGGTCTTTTCGACTTTTTCTTCATCATTTTTTGCTTTTTTGCCGCGCATAAGAAGCTCTGCCTCACGTATCTCCTCGGGAGTGGGTCCCTTAACGGGGAACATCTTGTAAAGGACATACTGCTGTCCTATGGAGATGACGTTCTGGAATACCCAGTATATGCCCACAAGGGCGGGAACCTGGAAGCTGAACCAGAGTATCATAAGAGGCATTGTCCAGTCCATGACCTTCATGGATGCATCCATCTGACCCGCGTTGGGGTTATAAGTGAACTTGCGGATGATCTTTGTGGAAAGGAAGGAAGAAGCAAAAACCAAAACGGGAACAATAACAAGCAAGGATATAACTTCGGGGTTGTCCATAAGATTGAGCGGACCCACCTTAAAGCTTTCATAGAAAGCGCTGATGGTGGAATGTGTTTCCTCACCGAATGCCGCAATAACTGCGGGATCTTTTGCGTTTGCGATGCGTGAGATAGCATCTGTTTCCGTTATAGTCGCCTTTATACCTTCAAAAAGCTTTACATTCTGTGTGAACACTTCCGAAAGATGAGTAAGCTTTTCGCCTGTGTATCCCAGAAAGCTTGTGAGAGGATTTGTTATTGCGTTATAAAGCGCAAGGATTACGGGGAGCTGGAGAAGCATCGGCAGACATCCGCCCATGGGATTGAACTTTTCGTCCGCATAAAGTTGCTGCATTTCCTCGTTCATCTTCATCTGCGACTTTTTGTCTGTTCTGCCTGCATACTTTTTGCGTATTGCCTCCTGGCGGGGGGCAAGCTTTGCCATCTTCTGAGAATTCTTCTGCTGCTTTATTGAAAGCGGGAAGAGAACCACCTTAATGGCAAGGGCAAACACAAGTATTGCAACGATATAGTTTCCGCATACTCCGTAAAGCCACTTGAGCGCTGTTCCGAACCAGTCGTAAAGAAAGCCCAGCATTCCGCCGCTTCTGTCCATGATCTCGACTTTTTCGGGAAGCTTTGCGTTATCGTCAGACTTTTCGGCTGTATCAGCATCATCTTTCTGTTCTGTTTGTGCAGCATCTTCGTTCTGAACATCCTGAACCTGCGCAGTGACCGACACTTCCGTATCAGGTTCATCTGCAAGCACGGGTGTCGCAAAAGCAATAGATGCCGCCATGAGAAGGCAAAGCAAACCGCAAGAAAGCTTCTTTGCCGTTCCTCTGTTATTTTTCATTCATTTTTCTCCTTTTGAGGGTGTTTTCTCGTTTGCATTCCGCATATCATTTTTCCTTGCAAGAAAATCTATGCGCTCGGGAGTGCCCGGCACATAATCCACACCGCCCATGCTCCACGGATTGCAACGCAAAAGGCGCCACACCGTAAGCGCGGTAGCTTTGAAAAATCCGTGTGTTCCGTATGCCGTAAGTGCATATTCCGAACAGCTCGGATAGTATTTGCAGCAAGGTCTGCGTTTGAGATGGGAAAGTCGGTTTCTGTAAAACCGAATCAAAAACATGGGTATTCTTTTCATTTTTTTAATGTGACAGCCGCGACTTATATGCTGTCATTTCTTTTTTTGCGGAGCTTTTTTAAATTCGTAAAAGCTCTCGTCCGAGACTATCTGCCGCAAAGCCTTTGACATATCCTGAGTTTTTATATAAGGTGCAAAAGCGGCGGCACGGGCGGCAATTATAATAAAGTATCCGTCCTTGATGTGGCAGTAATTCTGCCGGTATGCCTCGCGGATAAGCCGTTTTACGCGGTTGCGCTTGCACGCTTTTCCGAGCTTGCGGTTTACCGTGATGCCGAGTTTTGTTTTCATGGGTGTGCCATCGGGGTTCTTCTTGTAATTTTTGAGGACATATACTGCGCATAATTTTGCAACACGGCAATTCCCCTTTGTGTACGCCTTTGAAAACAGGTGATTTTCCTTTAACGGAAGTATAAGTTTTCTCATGGTTATAAACTTCCTTTTTTGTATGAAGCATAAAGCCCATATCAATCATGCAAAAAAGGGTGCGCGACGCATTCCGACAAAATGTCGGTGTTCGGGGCACCCTGTTCTGCAACTGTTTTGAAAACAAGCTT
The DNA here is from genome assembly GCA_017549405.1 of Clostridia bacterium. Classification (GTDB taxonomy): domain Bacteria; phylum Bacillota; class Clostridia; order Oscillospirales; family CAG-382; genus UMGS1052. The sequence goes on from JAFYUY010000097.1 coordinate 13,929, forward strand.
GTACGGCTGTGACACAAGAATCAGTATGTGAGTCTTGCTCTACCCTTAAGGCGTCTTCTCTTGAGAACCTTTCTGCCGTTGGAGGTCTTCATACGCTTTCTGAAGCCGTGTTCCTTTTTTCTCTGGAGCTTCTTGGGCTGATATGTTCTTACCATTGTTTTAGCACCTCGCTTTCCTGGTTGGTAATTGTAACTTCGGTATATTCCTCACGCTAAAACAAAACGCAGGGTGCGTTTTGACCGCATCGCCCGATTTTACGTTTGCGACGCAATAATTGCGCAATTACACAATTTGCCGATATAGCGTATTATACACCAAAAGGCACCTTGTTGTCAAGTGGGTTTGACAATTTTTTTACAATTATTTGTTTGCGGCATTTTTCTGTCTGTCAAGATAATCCTGCAGTATTATCTGAGCAGACAAAGTATCTATTGCCTGCTTGCGTTTTTTTCCGAATGTTCCCGTTTCGGACATATAGCCCGCTGCAAGTATGGTAGTTCTGCGTTCATCGCAGAAATCCACTGCCACACCACACTTTTCATTTATCATGGCAGCAAGCTTTCTTGAACGTGCTGCGCGGTCTCCCTCGGTGCCGTCCATGTTGCGGGGAAGTCCCACTACCACAAGTTCGGCACTATATTCCGCAACCTTTTCGCACACGGTATCCACCGCGCTTTTTATTCCCGTAACCTTAAAGGTTCCTATGCCTCCCGCAAGGAAACCCGTGGGGTCGGAAACGGAAAGGCCCATACGGACCTCTCCGAAATCAACTCCTATTATTCTCATTGCAACTCCGGATTTATCATCTTGAAAGGAAGCCCACAAGACGTGCAGACTTCGAATCCTTGTCAAAGCAAACTTCTATTTCTGCGGTATGCTCACCGTACTCAAGTCCATTTATCAGCGGGAAAGGATTGTTCATTGACTTTCTCACAGCACTTCCGCTCTTGCCGTCCACGGTATATTTTATTGTGCCGGAGGTATAATCAGACATGAGCAATGCAAGCTCCGTGCCCGTAAATGTAACTGTGATTTTGTTGCCGGAAGAAAGAGAAACATAAGCATTATAGGGAGTGTGGGAAAGCTTATCATAAACATTCCCCTCTTTGAACTCCGCTCCCGTATAATTTTGTGCCATCTCACGTGTTATGAGCTGATAATGAAGCTCTTTTTCCGCACCTGCGTTCACACATTCGGGAAGAGTATGGTCCGCAACACCTGAGGACTTTGAAAAAATCAGCTCGTTTGAAAGATATTCCGCAATGGTCTTTGCATATTCGGCATATCCTTCATCTGTATTGTGAACAATATCCGTAAAGTAGTTTTTCCACTGTTCATTCTGGCTGCCCGAAAGTTTTTTTGTGACGGCCAGCGCTCTGCCGACATCAACAGCGCTTATACCATAAACCTCTGCAACACTCTCGTGTGCTTTTTTCTGGCTATAGTTACCGCCGGCGGAGGTTTTTCCCGCATCGGTTATATAAACGTTTACTATATCGCATTCAGGAAGTGCTTTACGCACCCGTCTTACTATCGCTTCGTAATTTTCCGCAGCGCTCTCCGCAGACTCACCGTTATAACTGTCGTTCACGGAAAATTCCACAAAGAGAAGATCGGGCTTTTGGGAAATTATATCACGTTCGGTTCTGAATGCGCCAAGATGGCTGCCCGTAGCTCCTATTGCCGCATTGACCTCAGTCACATTCGCCTTGGGGAAATTCTCCTTAAGTAAGGGA
>JAFYUY010000098.1 GCA_017549405.1 Clostridia bacterium
CCCGGTGGAAACACACCCGGTGGAAACACACCCGGTGGAAACACACCCGGTGGAAACACACCCGGTGGAAACACACCCGGTGGTGACGATGGCGACGATGACGACGAGGGCGGCAACACCCCCGGTGGAAACACTCCCGGTGGAAATACACCCGGCGGTGACGATGGTGATGATGACGAAGGCGGAAACACTCCCGGCGGTAACGAGGGCGGAAATACAGATCCCGAAGATCCCGAAGATCCGGATGATCCTGTCATTCCTGACGAACCCGATGACCCTGTTGAACCCGAAGAACCCGATCTGACACTTGATGACGTTGTTATTGAGGAAATGCAGAGACTTTACGATGATCTTAATTCCGTCAAGCGTTTTAATCACTCGGGCGAATTCAAACCCTTCTACAATTCCGTAAAGCAGCTTATAAAAGACATAATCGATGAAAGTGCAACGGTACTTATCACTCCCGAATATGTTGCGGAGGCTTACAGTGAAGCCACGCAGTCTATCAAGAATAACTACAATGCCCTTTGCGACAGTTGTAAGGGTCAGTTCAATAACATTGTTGTTGAGCGCGCACCTAACTATAAAGCAGTTCTTGTGGAATATTTCTATGATATAATCCCCGAAGAGGCTTTTGAGTATCTTTAATTGAACAATAAAATCCCGGATCGCTTATGTTGCTGATCCGGGATTTCTCATATTATTTGCAGTTCTGAGAGTTGGGCGGGAAGAAATCGTCTACGGGGAAGGTCATCTTTTTAAACAGTGCGCAAGGGTCTGAAGAGTCTGCGCACATGGTGCTTTCCTTGTCGGGAATGCAGAATTCGCTTGCGGAAAGAACCAGAGCCACGGGGCGTTCAATTCTTATAACACTGAAAAGACCGAGAGAAACGTAAAGGCACTTGGTACCAAAATCGTCGGTCATGCCGCCTCCGCAGCTGCGGCAGATGTTTTCGGGGATCTGATCGCAGGTGCAGCAGCAGCATCCGAACTTATACTGCTTTTCAACCAGCTTTACCGAAAGGCATATGGGCGGAGCGACTTCGACCACGACTTTGGGCATATTTGTTTTGAAGTCGCAGGGCATATCCGAAAGATTGCTGCAGAAATCGTTGCAAAGCTGCTCGGAAGTGAAGATGCTCACATTTCCTTCGCTGCCGAAAAGCACGCACTTCTTGTCATAAACGGCAAGACCGCAGAACTCCTGGCTCTTTCCGCCGGGAACGCAAGCTTCAAATAACAGCTTAAAATAAAATCTTACATATACCGAATAGTATCCGCGGTTAAACGGAACAGTATCGACGGTTATGTGTGTCCACAAAACCTCAGCGCATTTGCAGCGGATGTTTGTGGCGCGGTCTATTATATCCTGACCGCACTCTGTGAGAAAAACTTTCAGGTCTTCAAGACAGTCTTTGTCTCTGACGGAGTCATATATTTTGTCGCAGTCAACACACGTTCCGCAATCGCACGCTTTGCTCTGATGCGAATTCTGGTTCTGAGTGAACGGACCGCAAGACGGGGAACTGTCGCGGAAACCCTGACAATTCTTTTCTGACATTAGAGTTCCTCCTTATGAAATATTTACGCTTTTTGCCGTAAAATGCGGGGCGGAAACGGGAAATGGATCCTTCTCTCCGCTCCTCGATAACATTTTATGCTGATGTTTTGTAAAATGTTCAAAAAAGAGGGCAGGATGTATTCAGTTTTTATACAAAAATTGTATTGATTATTCAGCTCAAATAAATTATAATATAATAGATGGATTATATATTCAGATCAGCGCTTTTCGGAGGACAAAATGCAGGTAAACATTGGCACAGTCATATCAAAGGTAATTCAGCTTTTGTTAATTCTTCTTATAGGAGTATATTCAAGAAAAAGAGGCTTCGTGAGCCGCGAGACCGTAACGTCGCTTTCGAAATTTCTTTCAAACGTTACAAATCCGCTCCTTATAATATGCTCTTTTCAGACTCCGTATTCGGCAGGTCTTTTAAAGACGGGATTGCTTCTTATTCTTTCTGCTGCGATAATACATGTCGGCTCGGCATTCATCTCTTACTTTGTGTTCAAACCCAAACGCGGTTCATGCGAAAATGTGGTTTATGAATTCAATACTGTCTTTGCCAACTGCGCTTTTATGGGGTTCCCGATACTCATGGCGATCTACGGTGCAAAGGACGGAGTTGTACTTGGCTCGTTTTATAACACTGTCTTCAATGTTTTCTTCTGGACATACGGTATATGGATCTTAACACGGCACAAGCGAGAAAATGGTGAGGGCGGCGGTGTTGATGTTAAAAAGCTGTTTTTAAACCCCGGAGTTATTGCCACTGTTATCGGATTTGTGTTTTTTATTGCGGGTATAAAGATACCTCAGGCGTTGCTTGGCGGCATGGAGATGGTTGGAGATTCCACTTTCCCTCTTGCAATGATAATAATCGGTTCTCTTATTGTGGAGCTTGATTTTAAAACCGCATTCAAAGATGTGAAATTCTATATTTGCGCACTCATAAAACTTATTGTTGTGCCAGTTATAACACTCTTTGTGTGTAAAGCTTGCGGTGCACCGAGTGTTGTGACTTACGTTTCGGTCGTGCTTGCGGGTATGCCTTCTGCTACGTTTGGTGCAATTTTTGCCGAGCTTTACGGTACAAACCCTGTCACTTCATCAAAAATCGTTTGCCTCACTACCGTGCTTTCCATTGCCACAATTCCGCTTTTGCTTTATATAACAAAGCTTGTCATAGGTTGATTTATGATCCATTCGGTTTTTTAATAACGGATTGATACCTGTGGCTTTTTCCTAAAACCTAAAAAAGCAAACGGTTTTAAAAAAAGCTATTATGATAATGTAGATGATAATGTAAATGTATATGTATATGTTAATGAGGATGAGGATGATAATGATATCCGCTTGGCGGAAAAAACGACCGCCCGAAAAAGAGAATTTTTACTGTTTATAAAAAGCAATCCAATCAAAACACAAGGAGAACAAAAAGCAATGTTCAAAATACGTTTTGCAGTTGAAAATGATGCCATAGATATACTTGATATATATTCTCCGTATGTTCAGTATTCTTCTGTTACATTTGAATGTGAGGTCCCGCGCTCTTTTGAAATGCAAAGAAGAATAAACATGGTAAATAATACATACCCCTGGGTCGTGTGCGAAAAAGACGGAAAAGTTGCGGGATATGCATATGCCCACAGTTTTGCCGAACGTGCGGCATATAACTGGTCGGTTGAACTCTCTGTTTATATCCGCGAGGACTGCCAAAGATGCAATATGGCATCCGCACTTTATTATGCGGTGATCGAATTGCTCAAGCTTCAGGGCTTTTGCACAGCCTTTGCACGTATTACCGTACCCAATGAAAAATCCGTGGCTTTTCATAACGCATTCGGATTTTCAGAGGCGGGACGTTTGCACAATGCGGGCTACAAGCTCGGTGCATGGCATGATGTTCTGATAATGGAAAAACCTATGGCTGAAAGCTTTTCACGTGCACCGTCACAAATAAAACCCATAACGCAAATAGATAAAGAGCTTTCTGAAGATCTTTTCGTCAAGGCAGAGAAGATCATACGCGAAAGGTAAGGTGATAACTATGACGAAATGGATAACAAATTCAGATTTTGCTGTTCTTTCATCCATCAATGTTTTTGGAAAAGAAGAAACTTTTTCGCAGCCCGAACAGTCGGCATATTCAAACAAGCATATCCTTTTTCGCAGAAAGGTGAATTTGCCGGATTTTAAAAAAGCCACCGTGCGCATATCTGCGGACGATTACTACAAGCTTTATATCAACGGTAATTTTGCCGCCATGGGACCGGCACCGAGTTATCCTGCTTTTCATTATTACAATGAGCTCGATGTTACAGAATATCTGCGTGGCGGAGAAAATCTTTTTGCCGCACACACGTGGTATATGGGTCTGCGTAACCGCGTTTGTGTGAGCGGAGATAATATGCACGGACTCTTTTTAGAGCTTTATCTTGACGGAAAACTTTTTATTAGCTCAGACGAAAACTGGAAGACCGCATATCATGGCGGATTTTCTCAATGCGGCACTTACGGCTATGAAACGGGATTCCTTGAGATATATGATTCACGTGCCGCAGAATGTGGCTTTGAAGCCGTGGATTTCGATGACAGCGCATGGGGGTACGCCGTGGAAAATATTGCTGTTTCGACTTCTCACAGGCTCACGCAACGTGCGGAAACGCTCTGCGTTTATGAAATATCTCCCGCACGGATAGAACTCGAAAAAAACATTGTTAAAATAGATATCGGCAGGGAGCTTTGCGGATATCTTAAATACAAAGCAAACGGAACTTCCGGCAGTGAGATAATCATACGCTCGGGTGAAGAACTGAATGATGACGGAAGTGTGCGGTTTGAATTGAGATGTAACTGCCGCTTTGAAGAAAAACATATACTTTCGGGAAATACCGATATTCTTGATCAATATGATTACAAGGGAATGCGATATATAGAGCTTATACTTCCCGAGGAATGTACCATTGACAGGGATTCCGTAAAGATAATCGTGCGCCATTATCCTTACAGTGAAAAGGCGGATATCACATCGGATGATAAACAGCTCGAAAAGATATTCCGACTCTGCGCTGACACTATAAAATACGGAGTTCAGGAGGTTTGTGTGGACTGTCCCACGCGTGAAAAAGGCCAGTATCTCGGTGATGCGGGATTTATCGCAATGTCCCATGCAGCACTTACCGGTTCAACCGAAGTCCTCGAAAAGGTGCTGTGGGATTTTGCAACGTCATCATTTATTTGTCCGGGAATGATGGCGGTATCCAATTGCGCATTAAACCAGGAGATAGCGGATTATTCGCTCATGTATCCGTATTTTGCACTTTGGTGCTTCAGAAAGAACCAAAATGCTGAGTTCCTCCGAAAGCTTTACCCGTACATCGAAGGACTTATGAAGTATTTCGACGGCTTTGTAAAGGACGGTGTGCTTTGCGATGTTACCGAAAAATGGAACTTGGTGGATTGGCCGATGAACCTTCGTGACGGCTACGATTTCCCTCTGGATCGTCCTGTGGCAAAGGGAAAACACAATGTCATTGCGGCATATTATATTGGTGCGGCACAGTATTTCAACGAGATACGGAGAATACTCGGAATGCCGCCTACGTACGATATGCAGACTTTGAAAAACGCATTTATCGGATATTTTTACGACGAGAAGGCTTGTCTTTTCAAAGATAGCGAAACATCCTCACATCACAGTATCCATTCCAACGTTCTGCCCTTGCTTTTTGATATCGGAATAAATGAGAAGGTGCGCGCGAATGTTATGGAAATGATCAAGAAAAAGCGCCTTTTGTCGGTCAACTATTTTGCATATTTTGTTTTGCTTACCCTTGAAAAAGAGGGAGAATACGACCTGATGCGCAAGCTTATCTGCGACGAAGGCTCGTGGTCAAATATGCTTTCCGAGGGCGCTACCACTTGCTTTGAGGCATGGGGAAAGGAACAGAAATGGAACACAAGCCTTTTCCATCCGTGGTTGTCGTATCCCGTGATATTTGCCGACAAAATAAAATGATTAGTTTAAACAGTAAAGGAAATTATATAAATGATAACCGATAAGGCTGAAATAAAAATTGCGATGCTTGCCGTTTATTATGCTTTCGCTGTAGAGGTGGAGCAGAGAATGGCACAGGAATCCATCCTTTCAGTGGGTCAGATCAACGTTTTTGACTGCCAGGAATGCGAGCGTGAACTTATAGAAGAAGGGCTTCTGCGCTATTGCACAATAGAGGGGAAAGTCTGCTGCGGAATAACGGGGCGGGGAGTCCTGACATATGAACAAGGCAAGACTCTTATGAAAAAGAATGTCCTCGAGCCCTTTGTTGCAGAGGCATTGCGCTACTTTGACTCCCTTTGCTCGGGAAGAAAATACAAAACCGATATTTTTGAGGCGGACGGGGGATATTATGTCACCTGCGCTCTGCGTTCGGAAAAGCGCACATACATGGAAGCAAAGCTCTTTTTTGAAGACCGACGCGAAGCGGATGAAGCATATGAGAACTGCAAAAGACGCCCGGAGGTAGTTTTCAGCGGAGTGGAAACTCTTATGACGGGTAAAATAAATCATCTTTTGTAATCTACATATTCCCGAAAATCAGATCCTTTGCACCCATATGAATGGCAGATAAGGCATCATATACCGCGGCAAAAATTGCCGCGGCACTTTTTTTCGGAAGATACGATATGAAATCTGCAATGAATATACCGTTCATTTTTTCACATGCCCTTGCATATCCGTGTATCAGCTCTGTTAATTCACGGGGCGGGGTATAGGCTTTTCCCATAAATACAAAGTTTCCATCTTCTTGAAATGAAAAAAACATTTCGATGGAATCGTGGTGCAAAGTCGTTATGCAAAATGCATAGCCTATAAAAAGTGCAGCAAGAAGAAATGCAAGTATAAATGTTGCGGTGTTTTTTAACATTATCGGACCTTTCTTTTATGTTTCAGCTTTAGGCGGGGATGCGGTATCTGCAAAAACCTCGCCAAAGGCTTTTACAGCACAAAGTGCTTCATCAAGGGTGTTTGCGCAGTTTCCCGCCTCAAGAATAAAATATCCGTCGCAAAGCTGCTGGTTAAAACTTGCGCGTCGAAGATTTATACCGCGCATAAGACCCGGGAACCTTGTGCATAATGCCTGCTGGATCCCCGCGGCTGTGCGAAGATTGTTCTGCCACCTTGGGTGCTGCGCCCCCGCTTCGTCCGTGCCTATCACTAACATAAGAAGTGCTGAGGGCGAGGAATGCACATTGGTGACAGGGCGAAGAAAGTTTCCTTCTTCATCTGTTGCGGCATCACGGTGCAGATCTATCACATACTTTATAGACGGATATTTGCTTAAATATTCATTTACCGCCTGTCTTGAGTTGGAATAAGCATGGATGTATGAATCTTTGTCAAACATTTCCTCGCAATGTATGACCGAAAGACCTGATGATGTAAGAACTTCGTAAAGCTCGCGTCCCACCCGCACCACGTTGCGGCTCGTGTCCTCGGTTCTGTATTCGCTGTTTCTGCAATCAGCATACCCTTCGGTGCCGTGGGTGTGGATAATGAGTATTTCAGGCAAGCTTTGTGCAAACACCGTAACGGAATCCGAATGCGCTGCATCGGTACGTGTAAGAGAGCCGATCGGATATGCTTTATTCATAATACTCTCTGCGCTTACCACATAAGATGTTTCGTTGGAAATGCCCCATTTACCTGCGGGTGCAGTCACGACCGCCTCATAGGAGTCGGGAGTTTCTTGGGTTTGTGTTTTTTCGTTGTTTGAGAAAGATTCTGTATTAGTCTGCTCTTCCGTATAAGTTCTGTTTTTTTCATCAGATTTGTAAAAGGCGCTGTTCTGCGGCACAGACGATTCCAACCATAGCTCAGGAGCTTTTTTTGCTGCGAGCACATATTCCGCAAGCGGAATAAGAATCCTGTTAACGGGTTTCGGCAAAGGGAAAAGGGCGAGCGGGATAAATGTAAAAAGGCATATCAGCGTCAGTATTAATGCCGGCAAGGCGGTTTTTGAAACAGTTTTCCTTTTGCATTTTTTTATCTGCACCTCGTCATTTTCACAGCCTATCTCTATTACTGTGACCTGCTTTTCAATATCACGGGGAAAATTATCAGCGGAGATTTTGGGAGAAGCGGTGACATACGTCGGTGACAACGAAAATTTTTTGCTGTTATGCGTTTCTTTATTGTTCATTCGGAACTCCTTGTTTATCTCTGTCTTTCTTTTGTCTTCAATACGATTATATGAAATGCGGTGGAATGGTATGACAGCTCACAGAAAATCGTGTATCTCTGAGAAGGATATTCCTTTGTGAATGGCAAAATTGAGCGAATAGCCTATAAGGCGGGAAATGCTTTTAATGCTTTGACCGCAGTCTTTGGGGCAAATATAGCAGTCTGTGTTTATTCTGTTCATGAGCGCTTTTTTTGATTCGTCCGTGAGTGAGGCCGGAGTAATACCGCAGTCGCTGAGAGCATCGGTAAGGAGCGTTGTGGCATTTACCACGGTCGGCACTCCGATGGCAATAACAGGAACGCCCATGGAATCGGCGGATATTTCCATGCGCGCGTTTCCAACGCCGGAGCCGGGGCATATACCGGTGTTGCATATTTGTACCGTGGTAGCGACCCTTGAAAGGTGACGCGAAGAAAGTGCATCGACGGCAATAATACACCCCGGTCTTATGTCATCTGCAACACCTTTTATGATCTCGGCAGCTTCCATGCCCGTATTTCCCAAAACATCGGGTATCATGGCGCAAGTCTCGGAAAAGCCGAATTTTTCAAACATATCCGGCATCGATGTTTTCAGATGTCGGGTAACTATAAAATTTTGTACGGTCTGCGCACCCACAGAATCGGCGGGAAGTCCGGGATTTCCAAGACCTGCAAGCAGAAAACCACCGCTTTTTCCAAAGTACGGGGAAATAAATTCTTCAGCTACCGATGCAAAAACCTTGCACACACGCTCGAAAGATTCCGAATCATAAAGTGTTGTGCTGCCAACATTCAGTGTGACATATTTTCCGCACTTTTTCCCGCTTCGCCTTTCGCCTTCCTCGGTCGTTATATCCGAAATGAATATGTCTACACCGTTTTGGGTGCGTTTTTGTGTGAAAATTCCGTAGTTATCGGATACTTTTTCACTGAGTATCTCACCTGTTTCGTCCGCAAGGTCGGATTTTAAGTCAAAAAAATCGTTTTCAGTCATGTTTTTTTCTCTTTCTTTCACAAAAAAATAAAAAAATCAAAAAAAATTCGCTTAAGCTATTGAATTATTTGAAAAAATGTGGTAATATAAGTTGGTATATGAAAATACACCGCATTTTATGCGGTACCATACCCATGGTATTTTTAACAGGGAGGTGTACAGATTGCCGAATATCAAGTCTGCAAAGAAGCGCGTTAAGGTCACAAAGACAAAGACTCTCAAGAACCGCATGTTCAAGACAATGTTCAAAACAACATTGAAGAAGTTTGAAGTTGCTGTTGCTGAAGGAGACAAGGCTGCTGCAGAAGTTGCATACCGCAACGCAGTAAGCGTTCTTGACAAGGCTGCAAGCAAGGGTATCATCCATGCAAATGCTGCTGCAAGAAAGAAGAGCCGCTTTACAACAAAGCTCAACACTCTTTGATCTTACTTCATAACTGAAGCTACCGCTTTTGCGGTGTGATTTAACCAATTCGAATTGGGAGATATTTTCCGTATGACCTATGGGAAATATCTCTTTTTACTTTCATTTTTGCCGATAAAAAGCTCGGTTATGAAATTGCTTTCGCTGGAATATTGGATCTTCAGTCGAAGCTTTACTTTTTCGAGCGAACTTCTGTAAGCAAAGTTGTCGCCCGAATCAAAATAAGCCACGGTCTCTGCAAAATCAATGAAAATTTCGTTGGCGGTGTTTTCGTTCATGGTAAAAAGCATGTATTTTTTCTTGTTGTTCAAAAGTTCACATGCATGACCAACAGCGGTTCTGTCACCGCCCGTTTCGGCAGGAAAGGTTTCCAGAAGATCTATCGCATTTCTGTAAAAGGTTGCGGAATATAATGAGTTTAAAAACACCGAAACGGTGACGCAAAAAAGAAACAGCAAAGCTGTGATGAAAGCTTTCATTTCAACTTGTCCTTGAGAATAAGGGTGTGTTGCCCCGCAATATTTGAAGAAAACAGCAGGATTTCGCACGGAATGTGCGGAGATATCTCCTTTTTTAACCAACTTTCGGTTTTGGAAAGATAATTAAGCCCATTCTTGTTTATCTTGCCGTCAACGATCAAAGAAATGTCAGGATCATCCTCCGGAACTTTAAGATTGAGATCTTCTGTGGTCGCCTGGCGGTACGGAGCCTTGGGAATAACGCTGAATTTTCCGTTGGGTTCAAGATAAACATATTGCGCCTCGGAAATAGAGGAAAGCCCGGATATTCTTAATTCGACCAAAAGCTCCTTGAGCGTGATTCGGTTGTCAAGAAGTGCCTGCTGGTTTAAAATACCCTTGTCAATAAGGGTAACGGGAGTGCTTTCAAGAAATTTTTGTGCAGCAGGGGATCTTGCTGCGATGTACGAAAGTGCCACTTCAAGCGAAATTAAAACGATGAGAGGGGCAAGGCAATAAATAAGCGGAATGTTTTTGTCCGAAAGCGGGAGCGCGGCAAGCTCGGAAAGCATCATCGCCGTAATAAATTCAGATATCTGCATCTGCCCAAGCTGTCTTTTGCCCATCATTTTCATGGAAAGAAGAATTACCGCATACATAAAAAACGTGCGGAACAATACTTTTGTCACTTAAAACACCTCTTTTCAGATACGTTTAGTGTGTCGATAACTGCTTTTTTTATTCAAAACACGCCATTTTTAGAACAAAAAAATGTTAAAATAACTTTTTTTCAAAAAAAATAAAAAAATCTCAAAAAAACCCTTGACAAAATGAAAAGTTTGTGGTATTCTAATAAAGCTGACCGCGAGAGCGGAAGCGACGGACTTTGAAAATTGAACAACGAAAGACGAGAAGAAAATAAATAACTCGTTAATTCCAAAGAATAGTAGAA
>JAFYUY010000099.1 GCA_017549405.1 Clostridia bacterium
GCGGAACGGTGAGGGTATAACCCAAAGCCATGCCGCTGGGAATGATGGATATCTGACGAACGGGGTCAACGGAGGGCAGAATGTGCGCAAGTACTGCGTGACCTGCCTCGTGATAAGCTGTCTTTTTCTTTTCTTCGGGTTTGAATTTGCGGGATTTTTTCTGTGTGCCCACCATGATCTTAAGGGAAGCTTCTTCAATGTCCGTCATGCCGATAAGCTTTTTGTGCTTACGTGCTGCGTGGAGAGCTGCTTCGTTAAGAAGATTGGCAAGATCGGCACCCGTAAAGCCAACTGTTGCCTGAGCTATCTTTTCAAGGTCTACTGCGCCTTCAAAGGGTTTTCCTTTGGCGTGTACCTTTAAGATATCAATTCTTCCCTTCAGGTCGGGATAATTAACTGTAACCTGTCTGTCAAAACGTCCGGGGCGCAAAAGTGCGGGGTCAAGGATATCGGGGCGGTTGGTTGCCGCAATAACTATTACGCCTTCGTTGCTGCCGAATCCGTCCATCTCCACAAGGAGCTGATTAAGGGTCTGCTCGCGCTCGTCATGACCGCCGCCAAGACCGGCGCCTCTGTGACGTCCCACCGCATCGATCTCATCTATAAATACAATGCTGGGGGAATTCTTTTTGGCATTTTCAAAAAGGTCACGCACGCGGGAAGCACCCACACCGACATACATTTCCACAAAGTCGGAACCGGAAATGGAATAGAAGGGAACACCCGCTTCTCCCGCAACCGCCTTTGCAAGCAGAGTTTTACCTGTACCGGGAGGACCCACAAGCAAAACGCCACGGGGTATCCTTGCGCCAAGCTCGCTGAAGCGTTCGGGACTCTTTAAGAATTCCACAACTTCTTTGAGTTCTTCTTTTTCCTCATCGGCACCGGCAACATCCGTAAACTTGACTTTGTTTTTGGAATCGCTGATAAGGTGTGCGCGGGAGCGACCGAAAGAATTTATCTTTCCGCCCTTTCCGCCCATAGCCTGATTGATGGAAACGAAATATATCACGATAACGAAAACAAGAACAAGAAGGTACGGCAGATATGATACCCACCATGCTACTTCAACGGGTTCTTCGTAATCGTAGCTCTTGATGATTCCCGCTTCGCTTTGCGCCTTTATCATATCACCTGCATCGCGCAGAAACAGATCAAGGCTGCGGAGCTTGTAGGAAATCTGTGTTTTTTCGTCATCGGAAAGTGTGATTATGAGCTTGTTACTGTTATCGATCTCGAATTCCGAAACCTTTTCGTCTTTAAACAGTTCGATGATCTCGCTGTATTTCAGCTTTTCGGGTTCCGTGTTGCTGATCATCCACGATGTCACGGCAATCATTGCGATTATGGTGACAATATAAAATGCTATTACTTTGATGTTCTTTTTCATTAAGGGTAAAATCACTCCTTGCCGTTAGTTTGAACCGCTTTATAAAAAGCGATCGTTGCCGCATTTCCTTCCGTAGGTTTGAAATTATCTGACGGGACATTATATAGCGGAAGTGCGGCAATATCTTGCCCGAAACATATCAGAGGAACAAGACATCTTTTAAATGCAGGTATTTTTTCATCCGCGAAGACTTTTTTCAGATTCCTTGAGATGCCGCCCATGCGGAATTTATCCCCCGGGAACCGATTTCTTGCAAAAACACCTTTTTTAATTATATCAGAAAGACACTCTGTCTTTTTATACAATCTGTAAACAATTTCTTGGTTTTCGATAATATGGGGCAGTTCATTTTTTGTTTCGGTTATAAAAACGGCATACTCGCTGTTTATTATATTCTGCCCCCAATGCAGAGGAATATTAAACGAAGACTCCGTTTTTTCAGTTTCATTTTCTTCTCCGGAAAAAACTATTCCATCGCGTGAAATTTCCGCATATTTGTTATTTGTCAATGATATCCGCTTTACGCCACCGTTTGCGCCTACTTCGCATATTGCGCTTGCTATGGCATAGATGCGGTTTTGTGAAACAAAGCATTTTTCGTTAATATTATTTTCGCACAGCTTTCGTATATATCTTGAAAGAAGTGAAAAATCGGTATTTGACAGCTCGGAAACCGAAAGATTTTTTTCAATCAGTTCTTCCACGCGTGATTCGAAATAACTTTTGTCGCTTCTTGCACTGTCCGAAAGTCGGAACAATGCGTTTTCGATGTCGGGATTGATCCTTTTGAGGGCGGGAACAATGCTGTGACGCAAAAAGTTGCGGGTGTAATTCTCGTCGGAGTTTGTGGAATCTGTAACATATTCCTGATTTTGTGCATCAAGATAGCTTTCTACCTGACTTCGTGATATTTCGATAAGAGGACGAATAAACCTTTCTCGCTTGGGCGGAATGCCACATATGCCGTCAGAAGAAGCTCCGCGGCATATATTAAACAGAAGAGTTTCTGCATTGTCGGATATCGTGTGAGCGGTGGCTGTTTTATTTGCACCGAGAACACCTGCCGCACGCTTGAAAAACTCGTAGCGGGCATTTCGTGCAACGGTTTCCGTACTTCCGCCAAGGGTCTCGCAGAGCTTTGGAACATCGACTTTTTCCGAATAAAAGGGAACACCGTGCTTTTCGCACAAGTCTTTTGAAAACGCCTCGTCGGAATCTGCCTCGGCTCCGCGTATGCCGTGATTAAGGTGGCAGGCGCACACGGAAAAATCCATTCTTTTTGAAAGTGATATCAGAGCAAGTAAAAGCGAAACGGAATCCGCACCGCCCGAAAGGGCAGCGAGAACGCAATCCCCGCACTCTATCATATTATGCTTTCTGATGGTATTTTCTGCCTGTTTTTCAAAAAGATAAATGCTTTTTTCGGCGCGTGTGCCGTAGGGCGAATTATTGTCCGTCATCATGAGTGTTGTCCACCGATATGAATTTTGTATACTGACCGTACCATCCAAGATCTGCCGTTCCCGTTGAACCGTGACGGTTTTTGGATATGATACATTTTGCAATATTCTGCAAAGACGGATCATCTCTGTTGTAATAGTCATCACGGTAAAGGAACATGATGATATCGGCATCCTGCTCGATCGCACCGGAATCTCTGAGGTCGGATGCCATAGGAGTCTTGTCGGTTCTTCCCTCAACACCGCGGTTGAGCTGTGCGCAAGTGATGACGGGAACCTGCAGATCCTTTGCCAAAAGCTTCAGGTTTCTCGATATTTCGCCTATTCTCACAGCCTGGTTGGGGTTATCTGTATCGGAATTCATAAGCTGCAGATAGTCAATTATAACAAGCCCCAGATTTTTCAGTCGGCGAAGCTTTGCTTTCATCTGCGTTACCGTGATTCCCGATGTATCGTCTATAAATATGTCGGTTTCGGAAAGTACGCCAGCGGCACGGGCAAGGTTTGTCCAGTCGGAAGGCTCAAGCTCACCGCTGCGCATTTTATAGCTGTCGATGAGTGCCTCGCTGGAAAGCATACGTGAAACTATCTGTTCGTTTGACATTTCAAGAGAGAAGATAGCAACGGCTTTTTTCTTCTTGCATGCAACATTTGTGGCAATGTTAAGACAAAAGGCGGTTTTACCCATACCCGGGCGGGCACCAACGATCACAAGGTCGCCTTTTCCCATTCCTATAAGAAGCTTGTCTATTCCGCTGAAATAGGTGGGAATACCCATGGCAGCCTCTCGGTCTGTGAGAAGCTCCTGCAGATGGGAATAATGCTGGACTATAACGTCTCTTATGTGCGTGAAGCCTTTTACCTGGTCCGAGGCGATCTTGAATATTTCCTGTTCTGCGTTGTCGATGATGGTTTCGGCATCGCCCTCCGCAGCATAAGCCATTTCGGAAATTTTCTCGGATGCGGCAAGGAGCTTTCTGAGCATTGCCTTTTCACTTATTATTCTGGCGTAGTCGGTGATGTTTCCGGAAACCGGAACCGAATCTGATAAAAGCTTGATATAGCTTTTGTTTTTTGCAGTGTCGGACTCTCCGTTCTGAACAAGAAGGTCAAGGATATTCACAATATGAATATTGCGGCTTTGCAAAAACAGCGATTGGATGGCTTCGAATATCGAACGGTGGAGCTCAATATAAAAATCATCTGCCCTCACAAGATTCGCCACATCCTTGAAGCGGTCCGGGTCATTTATTATAGACCCGAGAAGTGCCTGTTCGGCTTCGGAGGAGAAGGGAAGGCGGCGCGGAGCATCGATGCTTGCGCCGATAAATTCCTGTGCCATTTTAATATCTCATTCCTTTGAAGCAATAACTAACGAAAGCTTTCCCAAAACATCGGGATGGAGCTTTACGTCAAGCGTGTATGTGCCGTAGCACTTGATAGGGCTTTCGAGAACGATCTTGCGCTTGTCGATGTCGATATCGTGCTGCTTTTTAAGTTCTTCTGCAATTTCCTTTGATGTGATGGCACCGTAAAGGCGCTGATCGGCACCGGAGCTTGCATATATCTTAACGGTAACACTCTGAAGCTTTGCTGCATTTTCCTGAGCGAGCTTTTTCTCTTCGGCAAGCTTGTGAGCTTTTGCTTCTTCTTTTGTTTTGATCTCATTTACGATGGTGGGAGTGAGCTCTGCAGCAAGCTTCTTGGGGAAAAGGAAGTTTCTTGCGTAACCGTCGGAAACGTTTACGACTTCACCTTTTTTGCCTTGTGCTTTAACGTCTTGTAAAAGTAATACTTTCATTTTGGATACCTCCGGATTATGTTAAAATATTTTATTGTTTAGTGTTGTCAAGAAGCGTGTCTATTGCGTCTTTCAGCATGTCCGAGGCTTCTTGTAATGTGATATCGTGCATGAGTGCTCCTGCAGAATCAAAGTGACCGCCGCCGCCCAGAGCTTCGGCAATAAGCTGAACATTTATGGTGCCGTCGGAGCGGGCGGAAATATTGATATCATCGCCGATCTCGGCAAGAACAAACGAGGCGGAAACGCCTGCAATGTTAAGCAGTCTGTCGGCACTTTTGGAAGAAACGAGCTTTGTCTGGCTTGCATTTTCCGATGGCAGAGCGCAGGATGCAATTATTATGCTGTCGCGATAGACCGAGATGTTGTTTTCAATATTTGATTCATAAAGAAAGTCATCAAGGCTTGTGCGGAAGAATTTTTGAGCATCGTTGGGATCGGCACCCTGACCGCGCAGGTATAGTGCCGCACTGAAGGTTTTGGTACCGGTATTCTTTTTGAAGTTGTTGGTATCGAGTATGATTCCCGCAAACAAAAGCTCGGCTTCTATTTTAGTAAGGCTTCCCTGAGGGATAGCATATTCTGCGATCTCGCTTATAAGCTCTGATGCCGAGGATGCCGACGGCTCTATATATGCAAGCTTCGGAGGAATGAGATAATCCTCCTGCACCTTGCGGTGGTGGTCGATAATGGCGTAATTAACGCAGTTTTCGTATATCTCTCGGGATTCAAAAAGATCGGGATTATTTGTATCGCATATTATAAGAAGAGTGTCGGAGCGGATCATATCCTGAGCGGAGGCCGCATCTGTGAACAACTCATAATAATAATTCATTCCGCGCATTCGCTGAAAGATAGGCTTTAAATTTGCATCGTGCAGATTTATCACTATTTTTACGGTTTTTTGAAGATGGGTGGCGATCCTTGCCGCTGCAACGCATGAAGCGATACTGTCGTGATCGCAGAATTTATGCCCCATTATTATTACGTTTCCGCTTTGGTTTATAAGGTTTACAAGCTCTCCCGCAACGATTCTTGAACGTATCTTGGTTTTTTTCTGCACGGTCTTGGTCTTGCCGCCGTAATACTCGGTAGAGTTTTCGGTGCGCAAAACCGCCTGGTCTCCGCCGCGCTGAAGAGCTTGTTCAAGGGCACCGCGGGCGGCAGTTTCTTTTTCGGCAAGGCTTCCCGGAATGTTACTCATTCCGATCGAGGCTGTTACAGGCACAGATGCGCCTTCTATTTCTGTGGCACGGATGCTGTCGAGAATGTCAAATTTTGAGGTAAGAACGGCATCCAGGTATTTTTGTTCAAAAATTATTATATATTTGTCGCGCTCGTATTCTTTGACCATACCGCAAACGGATCTTGCCCATTCGGAAATAATGCCTGCAACACTTGCGGAAACACTTCTGTATTTGTCCTGAGCAAATTCAAGGGATTCACCGATGTTGTCGAGCATTATAAAAGCAACAACGGAATTGCTCTCGGCAAGCTTCTTTTGCGCTGCAACAAGTTCCGATTTGTCATCAAGAACCACGATACAGAAATGCTTTCCGCCGGAAACCAACGCATAACCCGAAACTGTGTATTCCACATTGTTGTATGTTACGGAAAATGTGGCGCCGGATTTAAGCTGTTCAAGACGTGCGGGCGTAAGAGCGGGACTTATGGTTTCCGATGCGTTTTTGCCGTAAAGGGAATGACGGGATTCGGATTTTGAAATAAAAGCGGAGTTATACCATATTATATTGGTGTCGGAATCAAGGATCACGACGGGTGTGCGGAATTTGGTAACGAAGTCAAGTGTTATACCCACAATGGCATTGTTTTCGTTCCATGCAGAGCCGGGGCCGTTGGTCTTTCTGAAAAAAACAACCGTTGCAGATATATAAATAAGAAGAATGATGATACCTGCGGGGAAAATGAGCGGTTTTATAATTCCGCCGATAAATGTCAGAAGAAGTATTGCCGATATTGCGGCAATAACGTGTTTTTGTTTCAATACGGATTTTAGCTGACCTAAAAGATCCTTCAAGGATTATGCACCTCCGAAAGTGGCATTTTGTTTTGTCAGTGATTTGACGGAGAAATGCTTTTGGTTGTGTAATACATTCCGAGAACAATAAGAACCGTGGTTCCGAGATCACCGAAAATCAGGGCAAGAATTACAGCTCCCGCTTTTGCGAGATTTGCGATGGGGCGGGAAATGTGCTTGCTTTCACAAAGCGCGCCTATTTGTTTTACTCCGCTTATCATAAGACCGGGAGAAAGAATGGCGGATATGTTTCGGAAGCCGATGGATGTGGCGCCCGATGTAAACAGCATTGCAAGGGATGAAATGAAATATACGATTACGGATATATACGAAAGCTTTATGCCGTAGCTGTTTTTGTCGAGCATATTGTCGGCTTTGCAGATCGCGGATAATGGAATAATAAGCGAAGCCGAAATGTAGCCTGTCATCATGGCGTATATGGTGATAGTTGCGGGGAGCGTTGCCGTGAAGCTGCGAAAAACATAATCGAGATATTCGGAAAGCATATCAGGTTCAAGTGCTTTTGCCTGGTCGGGCATTTCGGTGAGAAGCGACGTGTATGCTGAAATAAATTCGCTTTTAGCAGTCTCAAAATAAGTTTTTGCCGAGTCAAAAAGCTGTCTTACGGTAAAAGCTTGTGAAATTTCCGTAGCAATAAAAAGCTGGGCTGCAAGAAATATCACAATGGCAACGGTACATCCGGTAACGGCGCTTGTTTTTGAATAAGTGTCCCTCATATTCACCGCGCGGAGTATGGAATATGCCATGGCGGTTGCAAGTAAGGGAAACAGTGCTTTTGCAATGCTTCCCGTTATTATATAGCATATAACGGTGGCAACAAGCGGCACAAAAAACGAAAAGTGATTTCCTATCCGGAAGGAAAACACCGCATAAAGAGGCGATGAAATTATAAGTGCCACAATGCCTGCGGGAACAGAGGCGCTTCCCGATGCAGTGAAAAGAATTACCGAAAGCAACAAAAGGATAAGATCAAAAGGGGTAAGCGTTACGGTTTTTATATGCATGTTTTCGGGAATCGGGGGATGTCCCTCGGGCTGTGCGCTGTTTTCCGAATTATTTGATTTATTAAACAGTGTTAATTCCAAAACGGTCCTCCGTGTGAATGTTTCATGGATTGTGCCGACATCAGAAATCGAATTTTATCTGCCTTGCATTGATATCGTAGTCTTCAAGCAAAGTTCCGGTACTCGGCAGCTTTGATTTGCGGTATTTTGCAAATTTTTTCATTTCCTCGGAACCGTCATCGGTGAATATCGATACGGTTTCTATCTTGATGTTCTTTTTGAGGGTAAACACATAAACTCCGGAAGCCGTACGCGTTGTCTTTGCGGCAAGCTGATCGGAATTCATAATAATGGCTTTGCCCTGGGTGGAACGAAGCAGAAATTCATATACAGGCTTTTTGCCTTCTTTTTCGGGAATAAAGAATATACCCACGGCAGGACTGTCATCGCTGTAAGCATTGGTGAGCTTTTTGCGGTTGAGCTTTGTGGCATAAGACACAAGAGGCACGGAAACCGCCTTTCCGTTTTCAAAGAAGAATGCCACACTGCCCTTGTAATCGCGGGCAAGAAGCATAGCAACAACATTTTCTCCGTCATCAAAGCCGAGTTTTCCCGGAACGTATTCTCCGAGCATGGATGGCTTTAAGGTCTCAAAATCATCTGCCTTTGCTTTGTATACCTGGCATTTATCTGTGAAGAACAGCAATTCGCATTCGCTGTCGGTGTCCTCGCGAACGGTTATAAAGTCACCGTCCTTAAGCTTTTGTTCGCTGTTTTGAGGAAGATTGCCCTTATAGGGTATAAGCTTTTTGAAATATCCCTCGTTCGTCATAATCACGGTTACGGGGTAAACTTCCTTTGCGGGTTCTTCAAATTCGGGAGCATCTTCGGGGAAGATGAGCTGGGTCTTGCGGGGTTTTGCGTATTTCTTTTTTATATCTGCAAGCTGTTTTGCAATTACTGCGTGTATCTTTTTTTCGGAAGCAAGCTTGTCTTTGGTATCTGCTATTTCCTGTTCTAGCTTTTCGGTTTCGGAAATACGCTTCAGAATATATTCACGATTGAGATTGCGAAGCTTTATTTCAGCAATGTATTCGGCTTGTATCTCGTCGATATTAAAGCCTTTCATAAGGTTAGGAATAACCTGTTTTTCGCTTTCGGTCTCACGGATTATCTTTATTGCCTTGTCGATGTCAAGCAGAAGCTCTTTAAGACCATATAAGAGGTGGAGCTTTTCTTCCATGCGGCAAAGGTTAAAGTACATTTCGCGCTTAACGCATTCGGTACGCCAGGCGATCCATTCGTTAAGTATGTTGCGGACACCGAGAGTTTTGGGGTTTCCGCCGATAAGCACGTTGAAGTTGCACGGGAAAGCATCCTCCAGGGGGGTGGAACGGAAGAGCTTTGCCATAAGCTTTTCGGGCTCGGCACCACGCTTTAAGTCTATGGCAAGCTTCAGACCCTGAAGGTCTGTTTCATCACGCACATCGGAAATTTCCTTGAATTTACCTTCCTTCATGGACTTTGCGATCTTTGCAATAATGGCTTCAACTGTTGTGGTGTAGGGTATCTGTGAAATTTCTATGCAGTTTTCTTTTTTGTCATACGAGTATCTTGCACGAACTTTTAACGAACCGCGTCCGGTTTCGTAAATGCTCTGTATCTGTTCGCGGTCATAAATAAGCAGACCGCCTGTTGAAAAGTCGGGAGCTTTTACTATATCAATGATATCCGCCTCGGGATTTTTCATAAGCTCGACAGTAGCGTCGCAGATCTCCGCAAGGTTAAAGGAGCAGATATTTGTTGCCATACCAACAGCAATACCCATGTTTGCAGATACAAGAATGTTGGGGAAGGCTGTGGGAAGAAGGGTGGGCTCTTTCATGGTGCTGTCGTAGTTGTCTACAAAATCCACGGCATCACGGTCTATACCGCCGAAGATCGCTTCGCATATGTCGTCAAGCTTGCATTCGGTGTAACGGGCTGCAGCATATGCCATGTTGGAATAACGTTTTCCGAAAGAACCTTTTGAATCTATAAACGGGTGGAGAAGTGACTCGTTGCCCTTTGTAAGGCGCACAAGAGTTTCATATATCGATGCATCGCCGTGAGGATGCAGATGCATGGTAGCACCTGCAACATTTGCAGATTTTGTACGAGCTCCGTGCATAAGTCCCATGTCATACATGGTATAAAGGAGCTTTCTCTGGGACGGCTTGAAGCCGTCTATCTCGGGGATAGCACGGGAAATGATAACGCTCATGGCATAGGGCATGTAGTTTATGCGCAGAGTGTCGGTTATAGCCTGATCCTCAACGGGTGCAGGGGGGAGAATTTCGTCGCTTATTTTTGTTTTGCCTTTTTTTCTTGTATTCTTTTTCTCAGTCATGATCTTTCCTTTTACGAATTGTGATTATTTATTCATTGTCAAAAAGCGATGTGGTTTTAATATTCTGCCTTGTCTTATCGGGTTGCGAAAAGGGAAGCCCCAGGTGTTCATATGCCCGTGCGGTCGCACAGCGTCCGCGGGGGGTGCGGTTGAGGAATCCCAGCTGAAGAAGATACGGTTCATATACGTCCTCAAGGGTGATAGCTTCCTCACCGATGGTTGCCGA
Source organism: Clostridia bacterium (assembly GCA_017549405.1). Taxonomy (GTDB): domain Bacteria; phylum Bacillota; class Clostridia; order Oscillospirales; family CAG-382; genus UMGS1052. The sequence goes on from JAFYUY010000099.1 coordinate 10,330, forward strand.
AAGAGTTTCGAGTCCCACGGGACCGCCGCCAAAGAATTTGATGATTGCGGTGAGCATTCTGCGGTCTATCGTGTCGAGTCCC
>JAFYUY010000100.1 GCA_017549405.1 Clostridia bacterium
AAAAAGACCATCCGAAAAATGAAATATCAAAGGTGACAGACATGAAATACTCAATTAGAAGAATAAAAGCTCCCGTCACGGTAAACGCTCCGCCCCATATATACAGCTTCCCTTTTCTGACATAATAAAGCAAGGTTACGACCGCCGTCACAATAATGCCAAGCCCCCCCGCCACGGGAAAAGCAAAGGTCAGAAACCAGTGACCACCCGTTGCAAGGTTTATGTAAAAAAGATAAGCTATTGAACCGGCAAAAACACACGGAGTAAATATGACGGGGTTTGGCTTTTCAAACCACATAGGCAATGCAAAAGTGCAATACCCAAGGATAAGTGCGCCCAAAACATATCCGAACCAGCCGAAAACTTTATCAAAATGAAAATCGGCAAGGAACGAAACAACGGCCGGAATCAAAAACATGATTATAACAGCACCATTAAATGCAGCAGAATGACGTTTTGTCTTTGGCATTCTGTCTGCGGGATACAAGCGCTCGGCAGTATCTACGGGTATATCCGGATGATATACCGCGGTATTGCAAAGCGGGCATATATTTTCACTTCTTTCAAGCTTTGCTCCGCATTTTATACAGTACATCCCTTTTCCTCACTTTCTGTTGCTTTCAAGGGTGGGTTCTATTCCCAATTCCCGCAAAACGTTATAAAAATGCCTTTCAAGTCCGGGTTCTGTAATTCCTCTTATGAAATTCACATAAACTGTATCGCCATACGATATAACACCGCAGTTATACGGCGAATCCGCCTGAACGCCAAGAATAAGGTCAAAACGAGTTATGTATTCCTTCATGATATCGGGTATCTTCACAAGCCCGAGATTTGAAAGAGTAAGGGACGCCTTTTTCTCGCCAACACTGTCATAAACCGCCTTCATAACTGCGTTTTTCAGCGGAAGCGGAACTATCCTCAAAAGCAGATTCTTTTCGTCGTTGACATTTGCCGCAATGACGCGGCTCATGTGCTTTGCGGTGAATTCAGAACCCATTTTATGATATATGATTTTTATAATTTCCTCAAAGGTATATTCTCCAAGCCTTGGGTCTATTTCGGGAATGGTAAACATTGCAAAATTACGCAGTGTTTCGGATGGGAAAAGACTACGCAGATTTACGGGAATAAGGAGCTTGATACGCTTGAGCTTCCTGATATTATGCGTTTTTTCGTGCTGAAGATCGTAAAGTGCCTTCATCACAACGGCACCAAGAAAAACAGTAAGCGTTGCGTTATATTCATGAGCCTTATCTATCGTTTGCTTAACGGGAAGCTTAAAGCAGGTAAGGTTGCGGAATCCGTGCGGTTCGGTTTCACCGCTTATAAGCCACGCATTGGTATCCTTTCTCGGCAAAGGAACATTGCCCGCAGCTTTCAGAAAACAGTCTTCAAGCTCCTGTGCGCGCGGCAAAGCACGTCGGTCAACTATTCCGTTCTCGCATGGTACGGATATGCCGTATTTCTGCTCAAGATACTCGGCAAGCAGATTTTTCAAAAAAACAAGCGCTCCCGTTCCGTCGGTCAGTGAATGAAAATACTCAACGGCTATGCGGTTTTTATATACTATAACCCGAAAAGCACATTTACGCATTTCGGTTTTACTCATAAAAGTGAGCGGGCAGCTGTATTCGTCGAGAATCTCAGGAGCAGACTCTACCTCCTGAAGATAATACCAGAATGCGCCTTTCCGCAGTCTTGCCGCAATAGCGGGGAATCTTTTCACAACCACATCAAGAGCTCGCTTAAGAGCATCTTTATCTATATCCTCGGTAAATGTTGCAGACTGACGGAAAACATTGCTCCAGTTTCTGCGTCTTGCGGCGGGATATATCTTTGCCGCATTATCGAGCTTTACCCAGCTGAGAGTTTTTTTATTGCTTTTTGTCATATATCAACATCCGTAATTACTTAATAATTGTTTGCTGAACGAGCGACTTAAACTTATCACTCACACCACAAGCGGTAAACCTTACCACTATTCACATTCATAGTTTATCACAACCGCAATCTTTTGTCAACCGAAGTAACAAACCAAAACATAAAAAACAGAAATAATCGAACACAAAACCTACAGGATACCAAAAAAGTGCCGAGTGTCTTTACTGACACTCGGCATACAGACTATCTGCAAGATAAATCAGTTTTTAAGGTGAGCTTTGTTTTTTCTGAACATCAACTGAAGCAAGACCACAACACCCACACAGCACAGACCGATGGTATCTGTGATCACACCGGGGTATATAAGACACAATCCGCCGCAAAGGGAGATTAGGCGCTGATACCATGGCATATGATCAAGAAGATATCCTTCGAGAGATGCAGAAACCGCAAATATGCCTATCATCGAGGTAATGATTATAAGCACAACTTCAGGCGCCGATGTGTCAATAAGAAGCATAGCGGGGTTGAGAGCAAACACATATGGCACGATAAATGCGCCAATAGCAAGCTTTGTGGAAGTGATAGCGGTCTTCATGGGATTTGCCTGAGCGATCGCAGCACCCGCATATGCCGCAAGGGCAACGGGCGGTGTGAGGTCGGCAACAATGCCGAAATAGAATACAAAGAAATGTGCCGCAATATCCGGAACGCCCATACGCACAAGAATAGGTGCGCAGGTTGCAGCCATAATGCAATAGTTTGCTGTGGTGGGAACACCCATACCAAGCACGATACAACAAAGCATGGTAAGGAAAAGAGCCACGATGACCTGATCGCCCGCAAGGGCAATAATGCCGTTGAACAGAGTGTTTGCAAGACCTGTCATGGTGATGGTACCCGCAATGATACCTGCCACACCGCACGCGGCTGCAACAGCGATCATTCCCTGTCCGCCTGCTGCAAGGGCTTCAAAGATCTTCTTGGGGGTAATGCGGTTTTCTTTGTTGATGATTCCGACGATGATAGCCGCAAGGATCGCAAGAGCTGCGGCATACTGAATGGAATTCTGGCTTGTACCGACAAGATATATGAGAAGTATGAGCGGGATAAGAAGATATGTCTTCTTAAGCAACGGAACGATCTTCGGGATCTCGTCCTTGGAAAGACCGCGCAGACCTTCTTTTTTAGCTTCAAGATGTACGCAAATAAATACGCCCGCAAAATAAAGAATGGCGGGAAGGATGGCTTTTACAACAATGCTTCCATACGAAACATCAAGATTTGCCGCCATAAGAAACGCAGCGGCACCCATGATGGGAGGCATTATCTGACCGCCCGTGGAAGCAGATGCTTCTGCTGCGGCAGCAAATTCGGGTTTATAGCCCGTTTTCTTCATAAGGGGAATCGTAACAGAGCCGGAACCCACAGTATTTGCAACGGAAGAACCCGAAACCATGCCCTCAAGCGCACTTGCCACAACGGCAACCTTTGCGGGGCCGCCGGAAAATCCTCCGACAACGGCATTTGCGATCTTGATGAAGAAATCCGCAACGCCCGTACGCTCAAGAAAAGCACCAAATATGATAAACACAACGATAAACTTTGAGCAAACGTTTATCGGGGTCGACATTATACCTTCTTTACTGTAGAAAACGTTGAATACAATATAATTGAGCTTGCCCGTAAATGTGGGATTACTGCACCAGATAAAAGCATAGATAATAAGGCAGGTTGCAACAATAACTATCGGCAATCCAACACTTCTGCGGCAGACTTCGGCAAGGGAGATGATGCCCAGAACACCGATTATTATCTGATACATTTCAAATTTCATGCCAAGACCTATGATGGTATATGCATTGCAAAGATAATAGACAAATGCACCGACACCGCAGATCATAAGCACGATATCGTACCAGGGCATATAATTTACCCTCTGACGACCTTTTTTGGCGGGATACACAAGATATCCCATTAAAATTATAAATGCCACAAAAGAAGTAAGTCTTATCTCTTCAAGCCAGCTGGCAAAAAGAGTTACATAAATGCAGAACAATGCAAAAAAAGCAAGGATGCATCTCACAACGAGCTTAGGTGCGCCTTCCCATATTCTGACATTTGACTCACGGTCAAATTTTTGCATTACCGCATCAAGATCCATGGGTTCGGCAGCAGCCTCCGCTGTCTTTTTCTTGAAAAACATCTTTTATCCCTCCTTTTACAAACAATAAGATGGCTGCGACAATTAAAAGCCGCAGCCACAGGTGAAAGGCTTTTTTAATTACTCAACAGTAACGCCTTTTTCAGCAAAGTACTTTACAGCACCTGCATGGAAAGGAACTGTCATACCGCTTGTTGCGTTTTCAATGCTGAGCTCTCCGCCCTTTGCGTGTTCAGCGGTGATAGCATCGATGTTGTCAAAGATTGCAGCGGTGAGCTTATATACATCATCTTCGGATGCATCTGCATTTACGATAAGAGTGGCCTTAACGGTTACAGTTTTAACTGCATCTGTCTGACCTTCATATGTGCCTGCGGGAATTTCGTATACTGTGTAGAAGGGGCAAGTTGCCATAAGAGTTTCAGCAACTTCGCCGTCGATAGGAACGAGATATGCATCGTTTGTTGTGCAAAGCTCGGTGATTGCGGGAGTGGGAGCACCTGCTACGATGAATGCAGCGTCGATCTTGCCGTCCTTAAGAGCGTCAGCACTGTCTGCAAAGGACTGATACTGAGCCTTGATGTCGTTTTCTGTAAGACCTGCAGCTGTGAGAACGTCGATAGCGTTGAAGTAAACACCTGAACCGGGAGCACCGATGGAAACAGCTCTGCCCTCAAGGTCAGCAACGGACTTGATCTCGGGATCCATTGTTATAAGCTGAACAGCTTCTGCATAAAGACCTGCAACTGTGCGGAAGGTATCAACCTTACCTTCAGCTTCGAAGGAACGTGTGCCTTCCCATGCGTAGGACATAACGTCGGACTGAACAGTACCGAGCTGGTAGT
>JAFYUY010000101.1 GCA_017549405.1 Clostridia bacterium
GCCGCCATTGAGCATGAGCTTGAAATGTACAATCCGGAGCTTATGTCCCGTCCGCGAATTATAGCGGCAAATAAGATCGACATGATGTCTGACGAAACAAAGGAAAAACTCCAGAATTATGCCGATAAAAACGGTCTGCCCATATTCTTCATGTGTGCAGGTATCGGCGAAGGTGTGCGGGAACTTGCAGACGAAATATCTGTGCGCCTTAAAAAGCTTCCTCCACTTAAAATATATGAAGCAGAAATAGATATTACTGCCGCAGAAGATGATATTCCGAGCGAAGAGATAACGGTTTCCAACAAAAGCGGTGTATACTATGTGGAATCCGAACGTCTTATCAATGTTGTAAACTCCATAAACTTCTCCGATCGCGAATCCTTTGCATATTTTGAAAAAGTCCTCCGCAATGCGGGTGTTTTTGAAGCACTGGAGGAAAACGGCATAAACGAGGGCGATCTCGTGAATATTTATGGTGCAGAGTTCGAGTATTACAGATAAAAGTTAACAAAATGTAAATTATCACAAATCCCCTTTACAATATAAGGAGAATTTGATATAATTTATCGGTAAGCGTGAAAATATGCGCTTATAATAAATATAACACACATATGCCCGTCAAGGCAGGGTGTCGCAATGTTGCGGTGTTGCCACTGACAGACGGTATATGGAGGGTAAAAACCCAAGGAGGAAAACAAATGTCAGTAGTATCCATGAAACAGCTTCTCGAAGCAGGTGTTCATTTCGGACATCACACAAGAAGATGGAACCCGAAGATGGCTGAATACATCTTCACAGAAAGAAACGGTGTATACATCATCGACCTTCAGAAAACAGTTAAGAAGCTCGAAGATGCTTACATGTTCATCCGCGAAGTAGCTATGGAAGGCGGAAACATCCTTTTCGTAGGTACAAAAAAGCAGGCTTCCGACGCAATCAAGGAAGAAGCAGACAGAGCAGGTGTTAACTACGTTAACGTTAGATGGCTCGGCGGTATGCTCACAAACTTCAAGACAATCAAGAAGTCCATTGCTCGTCTCAACAGCCTCCACACAATGGAAGACAACGGCACTTTCGATCTTCTCCCCAAGAAGGAAGTAATCGGCCTTGTTAAGGAAATCAACGACCTCGAAAGAAACCTCGGCGGTATCAAGAACATGGAAGGACTTCCCTCCGCAATGTTCGTAGTGGACCCCCGCAAGGAAAAGAACGCTGTTGCAGAAGCAAGAAAGCTCGGTATCCCCGTTGTTGCTATCGTTGACACAAACTGCGATCCCGACGAAGTAGACTACGTAATCCCCGGTAACGACGATGCTATCCGCGGAATCAAGCTCATCCTTTCCGTTATGGCAGACGCTATCGTTGAAGGCAGACAGGGCGAACAGCTCACAGCTGCAGAAGAAGATACAGCTGAAGAAGAAGCTGAATAATTCCCGGTTACTTTATAAATTACGATCAATCAGGAGGAAAATATAATGGCTATCACAGCTAAGGACATTGCTGATCTCCGCGCAAAAACCGGTATCGGCATGATGGAATGCAAAAAGGCACTCACAGAAGCAAACGGCGACATGGACGAAGCAATAAAGATTCTCCGTGAAAAGGGTCTTGCTGTTGCCGCAAAGAAGGCAGACAGAATCGCAGCAGAAGGAAAGGTTGACATCAAGCTTTCCGCAGACGGCACAAAGGCTGCCATCATCGAGATCAACTGCGAAACAGACTTTGCTGCAAAGGGCGACAAGTTCGTTGCTTTCACAGATAAAGTTCTCGAGATCATCCTCGATAAGAACCCCGCAGACGTTGACGCACTCCTCGCGCTCAGCTACGATGCAGAAAATACAGTTGACGATATCCTCAAGAAGGAGATCATCAATACAATCGGTGAAAACATCTCCATCCGCAGATTTGCAGTTGTTGACGGTGTTATCGCAAGCTACGTTCACGGCGGCGGCACCATCGGTGTTGTTGTAAAGGCTGAAACAACCGCAGCTGATACAGAAGGCGTTAAATCCGTTCTTAAGAACGTTGCTCTTCAGATCGCAGCTATGAACCCCAAGTATCTTGGCAAGGAAGATGTTCCCGAATCTGTTCTTGAAGAAGAGAAGAACATTCTCATGACTCAGATCCAGAACGACCCCAAGAACGCATCCAAGCCCGCACAGATCATCGAAAAGATGGTTTCCGGAAAGATCGGCAAGTTCTACGATACAAACTGCCTTATGTTCCAGGAATATGTTAAGGACGATGCAAAGAAGGTTGCTGAATACGTTGCTGACGAAGCAAAGGCTCTCGGCGGCGAAATCAAGGTTTGCCAGTTCATCCGCTTTGAAAAGGGCGAAGGAATTGAAAAGAAAGAAGACGACCTCGCAGCAGAAGTTGCAAAGCTCGCTTCCGGCAACTGATCTATTAAAAATATTGATTCTCCCGATGTCCCCAAACGGACATCGGGAGCTTTTTGTTTTAAACTTTAAAACAATAACGGAACTGGTATTTTACAAAAACATCAAGAATGTGTTAATATTTGCCTTGATTTTTCAGTGATACGATGATATAATTATAATGAATATTTTTATATGTCACAATTTGGAAATACTATTCTTTTTAATCATGACATATTTTCAAAAAAGGAGGTTTTGCCGAAAAAATTTGTTTATCACGGCAAAAATCATAAATTAAAAAGGAGAATTGCAATGTTACTCAATGCAAAAAAGTTGCTATCAAAGCTGCTTATAACAGCAGCAGTACTTACCGTTGCGGCAGTTCCTGCTTTTGCGGAGGAACAGGAAAACTTCGCAGCAGAAAGTGTTTCTGTGGAAACAGATGCTGCGATTGAAGAAGCCGATGAAACCATCGGAGAAGAAGTCATGGAACTTTCCGCTGCTGTTTACTACATAAGCACCGCGGAAGAACTCAACAACGTAAGAAATGACCTTTCGGGTACATATTACCTGCAAAAGGATATTGACATTTCCGATTATGAGAACTGGACCCCTATCGGCAACACCAATACCGCTTTCAGCGGATATTTTGACGGTCAGGGGCATACGATAAGTGGACTTACAATTTCCGGTGATATAGATTATGTAGGTCTTTTCGGAGTGGTTTCCGGAAAAATAACAAACCTTGCTGTAGATGGCAATGTTGCAACCTCAAAAAACTATGCCGGCATCCTTGCAGGTCAGCTCCACTATGACAGCGGCAGAATAACCAACTGCTATACCACAGGTTCCGTTGAAGCAAACCAGTATGTCGGCGGTCTTGTGGGTCATGTAAACAACTACTCCCCCACTATTGA